>CAZXKW010000006.1:1857-17054 GCA_964641565.1 uncultured Candidatus Peribacteria bacterium | reverse complement strand
CTGGACGGCGGCGACGTCGGCGTCGGCGCGGATCTGCGGGATGTCGCCGACGGGGTAAACAACTTTCGGTAGAGACAGGCTATCCAGAAATTGATGTTAAGCTGATCAATGCAGCTATTACTGAAGTGAGCATTGATAGTTTTCCCGTGGCCAACCCGCTCGGATTCCAAGGCAAGTACATCACGCTCAGTATATTCAATGCTTTCGCTCCTTTGATTCACTTTAGTAGTTTGCGCACTATTGCTGATGCTCTAGCCTTTGATTTGCTTGCAATCACCGCTGAACCATACAGCATTGCCAAAGCTCTCAATGATACCAACAACAATACCTGGAGTGGTATCATCATTGATATTGGTGGCGGCACTACAGATATCGCGGTCGTAAGGAACGGAGTACTAGAAGGCACTAAAATGTTTGCCTTGGGTGGCCAAAGTGTCACCAAGAGAATTGAGCAAGTATTACACTGCTCATACTACGAGGCTGAAAGAATTAAATTATGTTTAGATGAGAAGCCCCTTGAGCGAGCTGAGTTGACCAGGCTCAAGCAAACCTTGCTTCAAGATGCCAAAGTCTGGCGTAGTGGCGTAGTATTGACGCTCGAAGAATTCAACCAAGACACTCCCCTTCCTGCTAACATTTATTTATGTGGCGGCGGTAGTTTACTACCACAGATTAGTCTGGTCTTGGAAGAAGAATCATGGTTTAAAGAGCTTCACTTCTTAGACAAACCTTCTATTATGAAAGTACGATGTACAGACATCAGCGCTTTCGAAGATGACACCGGTGAGCTATGTGATCCCCAAGATGTGACAGTATTAGGCTTAGCTCACTTAGCTTTAGATTTAGCTGGTGAAGAAAAACTGATCGACCGGCTCCTACGTAAAACACTCAAAATCATGCGCAACTGATTTCAAATTCAGAATTGCGAATGGCGAATTGCGAATTCTGGTTTGAGTAACTTTCCACTTTCCACTCTCAACTTTCAACTAGCCCCCTCTTTTTATGAATACCCCCCAACAACTATTTATCGCAGCTGACGAAGAAGTAACTAGTATTCTTGACCGCATCAAAAAGCATGAAGAGAAAGAGCTACTTTTAGTAGTCCCTCCCCAAGCGAAACTTTTTCAGAGTCAAATTCATTTAAAATTACTTTATAAAGAAGCGATCGCTTTAGAGAAAGTATTAACCATCGCTTCTAGTAATGAAGCTGGCCTCACCTTAGCAGCCAATACTGGCTTCCCTACCGAAATCCGCAAAGAAACAACGCCAGCACCAGCTGCAAAAGGAAAGCATAAAAAAAATGCTGCTGTGATCAATGAAAAGATTGATAGCACTACTTTCATGATGCCTGCTCCTGGCAAAAGAGTCATCGGACTATTCTTTGGTATCTCTGCTTTTGTTTTCATTTTAATTGCGTACTTTGTACTACCTACCGTAACCATCAGAGTCACCCCTGAGACCAAGGTGGAGAAACCATTAGAGCGCGTTACCATTGCTGACAGTACTCGTAATAGCGCCGAAATCGCCCTTAGTAATGGCGAAATGATCGCCAGTGTACCAGTTGAAACTGAAGTAGAATTGACCAAAACGTATGCTACTACTGGTATTACCTCTACGGGCACCAATGCCAAAGGGACAATGATCATTCACAATGATGGCGACCTAGTACAGTTATTAATCAACAATACTCGCTTCCGCTCACCAGATGGTTATATTTTTAGGATCAAAGCTGCTATCAATGTCCCGCCCAAAGGAACGGTAACTGCACTAGTAGAGGCTGATGCTGTCGATGACAAAGGTCAAGTAATTGGTATCAAGGGCAATTTACCAGCCGGTATTAGATTTACGTTACCGGGATTGCAAGGCACTTACAAAAACCTAATTTACGGCACCAATGACCAACCATTTACGGGTGGCGTCACGCAAGCAATTCGTACTGTCGCTGATCAAGATCTGGACAGTGCCAACAAAGACATTGTGACTGAAATTCAAAAAATTGCCCTGACCAAATTGAGAGAACGCATCGGCCAAGAAAATGCTAGCCAAAACAAATCTTTAGTCTTACTAGAAAATGCTAAAGTTGTGAAAAATACTGTGCTACAAGTTCAAATTCTGGAGAATGTAAAACCCAAAGATATTCGTGACAGCTTTCAAGCATATGCCAAAGTCAGGGTCAGCACTATCGCTTTTGACCAAAAAGATATTATGAAAGTACTTGACCGCAAGCTTAGTAGCATTATCAACCCAGACATGAGGATTGCCTTCGTCGACAATGCTAATTTAGAAGTACAGTTTGTCGAGCAAGACACTCGTACTCAAAAGATCAAGGTTAACATTACGATGCCTTACCGACTAGAATACATGTTTAAGCCTGATTTTCTGACTAGACTCAAATCCCAAATTTCAGGCATGAGCATTGCTGAATCTGAGAAATACTTAAACAGTCTCGACTCAATTGCCGAGGCGAAAATTACCAGCTGGCCGTTTTGGGTCAATAGTATTCCTGGTCTTAAGAGTAATATTAACTTGGTCATCGACACCGATTAACTTCGAATTCAGAATTGCGAAGTGCGAATGGCGAATTTTAAATCAATGATATGAAGCTGCTAGCTCTCGACTTTGGGCTTAAGAAAATTGGGGTGGCGATCACGGACGACAGTCAACAATTTGCCTTTGCTAAAGATACGCTTATCAACAATGAAAAGCTCTTTAGCTCACTCAACCAATTAATTAGCTCAGAAAAAGTGGCAATGATCATTATGGGTAGATCACTGAGTGAGGAAGTACGAAAGGCCAGCGAAATTACAGCAAAGAAAATTGAGAAGCATTGTAATATCCCTGTCCTCTTCGTCGATGAAGACTATAGTACCAAGCAGGCATTGGCTTTACCACACACGTTAGCACTGAAGAAAAAACAACGTCAGCAATTTGATGATGATAGTGCTGCGGCAGCTTATATCCTCGAAGGGTACCTTCAATCTCGCCTCCCATGAAAGCTTTTTTTTCTCGTAATAAATCTCAGAAAAGAATCTCCCGCAGCTCCCTCTTTCGTAAGCAACAGCTCAAGAAAGTAACGGATAGTGCTGAGCAAAGCGATCCAGCTAAACGAAAATCGCGGCAATTCTTATTAGCCTTAATACTAGTGACTCTTTCATTAGTGATTGCCGTCTATACATTGTTTTTCTCATCAATATTTAAGATCAAAGAAGTAGTCGTTACTAATAGCAGCCTCATTAGTTCACTAGATCAAACTGTCGTTGAGCAAACATTCCAATCTTTAGTAGGCAAAAATATTTTGCTTTATACACCCAAGAGCGTTCGCAACTTTGGCTTTAGTGCTATCCCCCGTTTAAGAGACGTCAAAGTAGATATGATTTATCCTGAGAGCATTCACGTTGATGTAGTTGAAAAAGCGATTGTCCTAGCATTACCAGGCAAAGATACTTTTGGATTAGTCAATGAAGATGGCGTCGTAGTCAAAACCGTCCCCACCTTAGAAAGTCCCCTATTTAAAGTGAAAGTACAACAAGACGAAACTACTACCCTAGATACATTTTATCTCAATCAACAACTATTCTCTCCTGACCAAATTCTTTACTTTATCGTAGGCAAAGCTTTATTAGAAGAAAAGATTGGCTTCACGATTACTGAAGGCAGCTGGCACCCCATGGCCAAAGAAATCCATTTCCAAACGGACAAAGGTCTATCATTGTGGTTTGATACTGAGTTAACAGTAGATACCCAAGTAAGCAAACTCATCGACATTTACGGCCAAATCCAAAAAGATTTAGACAAAATCAAATACATCGACCTCAGAATCCCCGAAAAGGTTTTCGTAAAAAGGTAGAAATTATAAGATTCTTCTGCCCGCTAATCGAAAAGGTAAAATAATTCCTTCATCCTGAATTATTTTACCTTTTCATTTTTACTTTTTCATTCGTGAACAATTTTCTGTATTTAGCCAAAAGAGAAACTTGCATTTTTAAAATACCAAAAAACTATAAAAATGGCACCAATAAAATAGATTTTAGATTCTAGATTTTAGAATTTCTTCCCATTTCCCATTCCAACCTCTAAAACCCTTGCCAAACGAATTCAAGTGATTTATAATTACATGATTACTTAAATTTCTATGGCTTTATCTCCCGTTTCTACCACTCCACAATTGTATAGTTTCTTGGGTGACGACTTAGCAGCGAGCTTTGCTCGTCGCGTTTTTGCTGCTCAAAACTTAGATGTAGACACTGGAGCTGAATACTTCAATGCCCTCATAGATAGCACCAGTATCAAGCTCGATACTTTTGTGCTAGAAAGACTTTCTCCACTCAATATTGAAAAGCTCTATGTACTGAAAGCAAGCAAAGCGCCTCAAACTTTAATTACCAATTTCCTTAATGAAATTATCCCAGACCTGAATGCCCAGTTAGTAGTGTTCTTTGATCAATTGTTTGCCGAAGTTAGTAAAAAACTCAATTAGTCTATTATTCACATCCATCATTACTTTACCCCTGTTATATGTCTACCTCAGCTCCAAAGTCCATCGATACTAAGTCTCATCCAGCAGAAGTTAAAGATTTACAGAAGCCTCACTGGGAGGCACTTGCTTCCGGCGTTCGCAAGGCCGCAGTAGGCATAGATGCTGCTGCTGCCAAAGCAGCACTCGAAGGCATGCGTACCGATCCAGCGACAGCACATCTTGATTTGACCAACAAATCGGTAGTAGCAACAGATACTCCAAGTGAATTATTCAAAGCTGGATTGATGGGTGAGGGTATCGTCCTCCAAAGTAGTTTGTATGATTCGACTAAGCCAATGGCTGGCGTTCTTGATGGAAGAAAGGGCAGCCATAGTATTGTGATGGTTCACTCTGAAGGAGCTCCAAAGGACAAATTGGCTGAAGCTCGTACAAGAGTAATTGAGGGTAGCAAAGCATTGACTGATAAGGATGCCAAAGATGCTGCAGGCACTGACTTGAATGCATTACAGCGTGCTGAAGCAGCCGCAGAAAAATTCAAGAGTGGAATCGACAAGAAAGAAAAAGTTAGTTTTGTCGCTTGTGATATCAAAGATGATAAGTTGATGGTGGAAAAGGCAGGTAAACACTGTGTAGTCTATATCATCAACCCTGATGGTAGCCTGGCAGCAACTACCAAAAAAGGCAGACTAACTCGTGAACCAGAAATTACTAATAAGAACGGTGCAGACGTCGTAGAAACCATTCCTTTTGATCTCGCAGCTAACCAAGTAGTGGTTGTTGTTGATGGCGATATTTCTGAAGACAAAATCAAAGCCGCAGTCAAAGAAGCTGGTGGTAACTTACCTGTCGTCATGGCTAAACTATTAGCAGGTACAAAAAGCATGGATGCCACAGGTGTCACAGCTAATTCCGACAAACCACTGAATATCACCTTGTATATTCACAAACCTAGTGAACCAGCTGAAGCTCTCAATACCAAGCCAGACATCGTTGAAAAAGAAAAGAAAGCAGTGGCAGTCACTCGTGCAAGTTTGCGTGAAGCCCTTAATACAGCACGGGAACAAGTAGAAAGTCTTGATCCATTCCTCCGTCCAGCCCGCGAAGAGGTACGAAGTGCCGAGACTCGTCAAGAACGTGAGGCATATGTAGCCGCTCATCCAGCTGAATTTGACACGGTTGAAAAACAAAAAGCGTATGTCCAAGGTCCCAAAAAGGGCATTTGGGAAAGTCTCAAAGCAAAATGGACTAACAGTGTTGGTATCGGTGCTAAATTAGACACTGTCGCCAACGGTGTTGTTGCTGGTGTGGATGGCTTATTATTTGGTATACCTAGAGTAGTTGGTAAAAATATTAGTGAACTAGGTAAAAAGATCCGTGAAGGTTTATGGTCATTTGCTGAGAGTCGTGATTCCAACATAGCCAAGTTCCTCGCACGAGGACTGGCGTATGGTGTTGGAGAGCCTGCTTACTTGACGTTGGCTGTTGCCGGTGCAATACCTCAATTAGCTGGAATACTTGGCTCAGTAGTACTCCACCTCGGAGTGGGTACTATCAAAGACTTGGCAATAAAAGGTGTTTTATTGGGTAAGTTTGGCAAAGAAAATAAGAAAAAAGGCCTTGAATCAGTCTTTAATCTTGAAGAGTTCTGGAAAACCAACCGAGATCTTGAGGCTATTTACAAAAAGTTAGGTGAAGTTGACCCTCAAGCACAAGCAAATTTACTCCGTCAATTACACGAAAAGAGCAATGAAGTTCGTCGTACTCAAGTAAAACAAGCCTGGGATGAAGAACATAGTCCTGAACGCGAGTTTACTAAACTCAAGGTTTTTGACCGCATGCATACCAAGGGGGTTGCTAATCGCTTTGCTGAGCCACGTGGTCGAATTGCTGAATTTTTAGTCAATGGCAATCAAGGGGTTATGGTAGGACCATTCCGTCTCGCTTTCCCTGGTTTTGCCAAGATTCCTTTGTTCCGAGACCTCTTATTCCGTCGTGAAGCGCAATATGATGCGGATGGCAAATTTGTCCGTGATGATGAGGGACATATTCGTCAAGATTTCCTTTTAGATATTAGTATCGGTAGACCGATCTGGGAATTGTTAGTCAAGACAGATGCATTAGGTGACCGTGCAGATGCTGCTCGATTGGTAGACATGGCTGAATCAGAAAATGGTCTACATCCTGATGAAATGCGCCGAGAAATGATGCGTATCATCGCAGAATTTACTGATGAAGCAATCGCTTCTAAGAAAACTAAGAAACCAAAAGAAGCACGTGAGGTACGCAAAATGTTAGATACAGATCCTACTATCAAGGATCGTATGGCTACAGCATTGGCTGGAGCGACTCTTCGCCAACCTCGTGACAAGCCGGAATGTAAAGAATTGGTAAACAAACTATTACCGGGAGTCGATGCCGCTTTTGCTAAGTTCCAAACTGAAGCAGATAAAGCTACTAGCCCTGCTGATATTACTTCTGCAGGTGCACCAACAAAAACTGCTTATGAAACAGCTAAAGACGATGTAGAAAAGGTCATTGGTGATATTCGTGCCTTAAAATCTCATGCCGATGTAGTCAATAGTAGCCCAACTATTGAAGCAGAATTTGATAAATATCTTGCTCAATTAGAAGAAAACCTTAAAGGAATTGAAGCCTTAGTTGCAGCTCGTTTCATCGCTAATTCCATTCCAGAGGTTACTGCAGTTTTAAGTACAATCACTGATGCTGCCAAGAGAACTGCTTTACATAACATCTTAAGTCAATGTTTTGGCGCTACCGAACTAATATTTGATGACTTCAAACATAATGTAAATTTTGCTGATCCAGCATCAATGACCGAGGCTGAAACAAGAGCAAATGCTTCGCTAGACACGATTGAGCAAGGCCTTGGCACTGCACTTAAGACTAACTTTGGTGTTGGTGATACGGAAGCTGCCGCTTTTGCCGCTGAAATCAAGAAGGCTCTCAAGCGCGAATTAGCTAAAATGGTTACAGTTGGAAAAATTAACCAAGCTCGTGAGGCTGACAAAGCTAACTTAGCAATCGATCAACATCTCCACGAAAACGTCAGCAATACAGCTACAGTTACTCCAATTGCTGAAAAAGCAGTTGCAGACAGTTTAGATACCTATGAGAAATTCTTAGAGACAATTGTAACTGCTCGCGAAAAAGGTGGTGAAGAACCATACAACGCTGTAGTAGCCTTTAGTAAAGATCTATCAAAAATAGTTGCTGATTTAAAAGTAGCACATGCAGCCACTATGCCAGCAGCTGTATTCAATGAATTGGACGAGCTTCAGCTGAAGCTAATAAGACAAGCTGAACGTGTCGCTTCACTCCGTGATCGTACGGTTGATACATATAATCGTGGCGAATGGGTAGGTAGTGTTATGACAGGTTTCGACCGTAGTGGTTTGTCAGAACTGGCGAAGACCATGCGTGATCGTTTTGGTCTAATGACCGGTAAAGCCGCTGCTAAGAAATTAGCATTTGCTCCAAGCTTATCCGTATTAGCTGTAGCTGCTGTTTCTACGGCAGTGGGTAAAGTAGCAGCTGCTCGTGTTCATGAAGGTGTCCGCGATGCTCTGTTCTCTAAACTAGAAAAAGATGATAAAGGCGCAACTGCTTTCAAACCGTTGGTAGCTGCAATCGTTGCCAAAGGTAAATTCTTAGGCATGCCAGTTCCTGCTGGTATTGGAGAAATGCTAGCCAAAGCTACATCAAATACAGACGAAGATAAGAAGACTAGAGAAAAAGCAGCAGAACAACTAGAAAACTGGATCTCTCGCGTGATCTCCAACGTAGTTGATGGCCATGGTGTGACCAAATTTGCTGATGAATTATTCAGATTGATACCAGCTCAACCAACTGTACCAATGATGGTACCAGTCGACCCTGCAGTGCCAACAGGTCCTCAAAAATTACATCCTGAATGGGCAGCATTCAATGCTACTAGCCAGTCTGTAGCTACTATCATCTCCCGCTTGATTTCCGGTATCAGTGCTAACCGAATTGCCGTTAAAGAAGACTTGTTTGGTTCTATTACCAGTCGTGGTGCGGGTGCTGCCGTAGTCGATAAATTATATACTCATTTACATACTTTAGAAGAATTACTTGGTGCCAAAGCTGCTGAGTTACAAAAGGAACGTGTCTTAGCTCAAGCTGGAATCGGTCAAGCAGCAAAAGCTGGTATCAATGCCATCATTGGTGGTGCTAAAGAAATGGTATTCAATCCATTAGAGACTGGTACTCAAGTTGCTGGTACTGCTGTTTATATGGGACCAGCTATGGCCGCAGATGTCGCAGTACTTCACGCTGTCACTGGTGGTGTGGCTCATGGACTCACAGCTGCTCATCTACCTAATCTTGCTCATGCTTATGAAGGTATGGTGCATGTCGCTGAAGCTCCAGCACATATATTAGGTTCAATGGGACCAGATAGTATCGCTCGTGGATTGGATACCCTTACTGGTCAACCAGTTCCTGCACGCGATGCTGGCCCAGTACAAGTATTACGTGAAATCGGTCAACAATTAGCTCGTGATGCTCAACAAAGCAATTTACCAAGAGTAGCTCAAGTATTAGGTCGTGTCGCTGGCACACCAGCTCATGTAGACCCAGCAGCAACACGTCCAGGAACTGCTCCTCATGCACCGCTACAACCCGCTGCTCCAGGTGCTACAGCTCCTCATGCACCAAATCAACCAGGTGTTGAACCTATCTATACTCCTCATCCAGGTGTTACTAGAGACCCAAGCAGCGACCCTATTTATGTTCCAAGTCATCCAGGCGTTGACGCTCCTCAGGCTCCAACAACTCCAGGGGCTACAGGACCAGATGCTCCACATGCTGATCAGCCTGCAGCACCAACAGTCAATCCAGGTGAAGCACCTGCTGTAGTTGCTGATACTGAAGGTTATGTAGATGTTGGTACAGTCACAGCAGGCAATATCGATCGTGGTCGTGAAGGTCGTATGATGGCAGTCTTGGATGCTCGTTATCCAGAGCTTACTGATCATCAACGTAATTACATTGCCAATTCATTACAAAATAGTCGTCTCGTACAAGCAGAACGCGATAGAGTACATCAAGGTCATAGCCGAGTCGGTGATCAAATCGATGTTCGCATCAATGGCGATATGGTAGACGTTCGTTTCCACCGCCCAGCTGGCCGAGGACACGAAGCCAGTACAGCAGTAGCACATGTGCCACTTGCTGGATTGCTTGGCAACACACACCTCGCCCCAACTGATCGTACGCAAATGCAAGCAGTTTTTGGTCATGGACCAGCAGCTACTACAACTGTTGCTCCAACGGCAACAGTAAGTGGCTCAGGTCCAGCAGCCGGAGCAGATCGTGATCATGGTTCAGGCCGTCATGGTCGCCATGGTGGCGGCCACTCAGGTTCTGGCACAGGTGGATCATCACAGCGTGAAGGTCGCCACGGCTCAGCCGAGCACCCTCAAGATCGCCCAGCACCAGCTGCAGAGGTGAGAACTGCCTCAGCGGATACTCTTACACCTGAAGCAACTACCAATCTCGTTAGCTATTTACGCAACGCAGTTACACTTTCTGGCGTAACTATGCAACCAGTAGCAAACCAACCAGGTCGTATCGAAGTTAGTTACGGCTCACCTGCTCGTACATTCAATATCAACGTGCAATATCATCCAAGTACTGGCCAAGCAGAAACATTGGTTCAAAGTCCGGGCCTTCCAATAAATGATGCTGCAGCAGAAGACGTCTATCAACGTGTAAATAGTCGTATTACGCAAGTCTATGCTACCCGTCACAATGTATTAGAACGTGTACGTGGACTCAACCGTCCAGGAGTCGCCTTCGGTGTCACCGAGAATCCAAATGAGATTCAAGTAATGTATCGCGATAACAGCAATACTTCTAGAACTGCTGTATTCAATATTGTTCAACGCGACAATAACACTACTACATTCACCACAGTTCCAGCAGGCACGCCTCCAGAGGCATTAGCTCTGATGCGTGAGGTGGAAAATGCAATCAACCAATCATTAACTACTACCCCTGCGCCAGACACCAACAATCCTGAAGTGGCTATCAACAGCGAGCGCCGCACTGAAGTAGTAGACAATCTTCGTGATGAGTTAAACGCTATGGCAGCAGCTGATTACCAAGAAACAATCCGTGAACTAGAATCAAATGTTCGCACTGCATACGAAGATGATGAACGTACCGAAGTACAAGCAGATCTTGATGAAAATCGTAAAAGTATTGTAGTAGAACCTACTAGTGGAGTAGAGGGTGGAATCACCGTTACTTATAGCGACGCCCAGGGCGTGAGACAAACTCTCGACTATCGTGTCACTCGTAATGGTGAAGATGTAATTCTCCACAGTCCTACGCTTACTGACAGCAACCGTGACGTTAATACTCGCACCCGCCAAGCTATTCTCAATTTCCTCAACGATACAGAAGTTACTATTCAAGAAGAAACTGCAACCACTGCTCCTGCTCGTCCAGCTACACCAGTAACTGCACCAGTACAAGCTAGTACAGCCGCATCACCTGCTCCAACTCCTGCAGCTAACCCAGCTCCGTCACCTACACCCAGCCCAACACCTGCTCCCGCAGTAACTCCAACAGCTCCGGTTAATGCTGCTAGACAAGCTGCAGTGAATGCAGCTGCACCAGTAACTACACCAAATACAGGCAACGTGGAGACAGTTAGACAAGTTGTAACTAATGCAGCCACAGCTGCAGCGGCAACGGCTGCAGCACCAGCAGCTCCTCAAAATGCGGAAGCAGCAGTCCGAAGCACACTAAGTGGTCTCGTGAACACAGCAATTAGACCTGCTGCTACTACTGACAATGCTCCAACACCTACTGCACCAGCAGCCGGAGCTACTCCAACTGCTGACAATCCACTACCTGATTTTGACCCAGATAATAACCATGACGATTTGCCAGGTAATGATGATGGTACACCAACAGCGCCTACAGGTGGATCAGGTGGCGGACCTCGACCAGCAGGAACCAATGGCGGTACCGATCGCCCTGGTGAACGTGCCACTGGTCCAGTAAGCCGCGTCGCAGGTGCTAGGACAGAAGCACCAAGTACACCAGCCCCAGCTGCTCAGGCTGAGAGGGCACCAGAAGCACAAGTGACTCGCCCAACAGTTGATGCTGCCGAAATTGGCCATCCCAGTTCACTTTCCATTCGTCGTGCAGTTGTAGAAGCATACAATCAAGAAGCCGCGGTCAATCAACATCTGCGGCTCGAGGCCAGATCTGGTCGAGCCGGCTTGATTGATATTCAAGGCACCGGCACAAACACTACTGATCGTATTACTGTAATGACTCATCCTGAAGCGGATGGGTCTTTACGGGTTATAAGGGTCATTGTAGCGAATGGTGCCGAGTTCGCAGATAATGCAGCGCATCGAAATGCTGCTTTAGCTAACAAACCACTACGTGAAGTACTTGCTGTCTTGAGTTCTCGCATAGCTCCACAAAGTGAAGCCGCTATCCATGCAATCAATGAGAGCCGAGTGACTATGAATATTGTGCATGCACGCACTGAAGCTTATAATAGTGACCGTGAAGCCGCAGCTCGTGTAGCTCGCTTTCGTGGCCAAGTAACTATCGGTGAACTAGAACATGAATTCCACAATGCTGACTCGGTAGCAGTCGGCCAATGGTTAGATCGAGTCAATACTGAAACTCGTATCGCCACTGTACGCTCTGATCTCCAAGGATCAGGATACTTGATGGATGCGATTAGAGAATTTGTGAGTACAGCGCACAACAACAATCGTGTTATATTAGAACAATATCCTTGGGCCAGAAATATTACTGAAGAACGTGTGCTCCGTGCTGTCGCCAGTGCCCTCAATGAAGATGGCACTTTAACAGCAAAAGAATTGGCTCGTAGTCTGGGCATTCCATACAATGATGACACTACCAGCCCAGACATGCAGACATTTTTGGTACCACTTCGTGAAATTGCTGAATATGCAGGTACGCATTTACGATTAACTCCTCAGTTAGCAGCTAACGCTGATTCAGCTGATCAAGTGGAAGATGAAAGAGAAGCTCGAAGCGAACGTGAAATTGATGATCCCGAAGACACTTATGCTCGCGGCGGTCACAATCGTGTAGTCGCTGTGATTCACTCAATAGCTGATGTTAGTGGTGATGAAACCATCACTGCTCCCAATATTGCTGAAGCTGATGGTGACGAATTAGTGATGACCAATATGACTACCACTATTACCGAGTCTGGTATTCGTGGACGTCTCGATGATTTATTACGTTCTCATCGCACAGCCAATGGCTTTGATGATGCAGCCTTTGTCCGTGATTTGGAAGAATTACGTCGCTCGGGTGAACGTTATATGGCTAGTCCCCGCTTTCGATCACTTAATGGAGAGATTCCAGATGGCCGCAATACTCCAGTGGCATTGGCAGCATCATTTGAAGACGCACTCGATGATCGCCAAAGCATGGCTATCCGATTTGGTATTGCTTTAGCAGTTGAACGTCATCAAGATATAGTTAGTGCTGTTGCTGGATTACGTGAAGTTGCTGCTCGTGAAGCTGCACCTCGTAACCAAAGTAATCAATTAGTGACTACTTTATCTGAAGCTGATCGCACCGTCCTCAACACAGTACGCGGTGAATTACCTGCTCACGCAGATTTAAGTGCTTATAGTCCTGAACAATTACACCAATTAGCTACCAATTTACGTGATCGTATCAATGATGCATCACGATCTGGCAGACCAGTTTCAGTTGCTGAACTCACCATGCTTGGTCGCGTCGCTGCAGTTGAAGCAGAGCGCCAATTACTGACAGCAAACATCGACGCCATTGCGCGAGATGTAGCAGCTAGAATTAATGAACATGCCGATGGCAATGCTGACATGGCTGTTTCTGCTGGTCGCATTCGTGAGCAATTATTACATTTTGCTGCCGGTGGCCTCTTCAATTTCCACAATGGATCACCTTCATTTCAAGGAGCAGGTGTAGGTCTTAGTCGTGAATTCCCATTTACTTCAGACAATGGTCGTCACAACTTCACTCTTGGTTTAGACCTTGGTGTTGGTGGCTCAGTTGATGGCGTAGGTGTTGGTGGTGGAGTACATGGTACTTATAGCTACCGCATCACCCATGGCCTTGATTTCGTTTCTGGAGTCGTCGCTGGAGCAGGTACTGCAAACCTCAACCCTGGTGTTGCAGCCGGCATTTTTGCTGGTGTCCGTGCCAATATTAGTGGTGGACTAGACGCGTTAGCACTCGTAAACGGATCAATTGGTTTGGGTGGCGTTGGTTATGGAGCTCTCTTGGGTCTCCAATACAACCCTGCTCATGCATTTGAAAACATGATGAGCAATTTACAAAGAGATGTTGGAGCAACAGTACGTCCTGAAAATGGGCCTCCTGAAGCATTACTACGTAGCGTAGTGAGCAGATATGGTATTGCACCAGAAGAAAATAGCGCTGCTATTTTGGCCAACCATGATGAATTAGTTCGTCGCTATACCTTGATTTTCCAAGGCTTAGAAAATAGAAGTTTAGAAGGTTCAGTACATAATGGTATTAGTGGTGGTGGTATCACCGTAGGTATGTTCAACGGTATCCCTTACATCCTTCCTTATCTCCGCATTACCTTTGGTGCTGGTGTGTCATATGAAATTCAACAAGCACCGAATGGTGAACTACAACATACCTTCCATGATGCCTTCCAAGAAGCCGTTCGTGCAGCTTCTCGCAATCCTAACCAAAATGGTACCACTACCATCGTTACTCGTATGAGTCGTGAGGTAACAGCCCCTCAAGTTGGTATGGATCAACAAGGCCAAGCCCATGTCATCAATGGCACTGGTCGTATCCGTGAAACTGTCCTTGGTGGAGTCACTGATGCTTCATCACGTGAACGTGCCATCAATGCTGCTATGTCCGGAGCTCATCTCCGTTTAGACGGTAATCGCATCACGATCAATGATCCTGATGAACAAACAGAATATCGTATCGTCAATGCTGGCGTCGCAGGTATCAACCTCGAAGCAGCTCGCGATGGGCACAGTGCTACTCTAGCATTACCAAGCAATACTGAATTCAATATTGTGCGCATCCGTGCACGTGGTTTGCCCCCAAATGCAGTCAATCAAGACGCTCGTGAAATCATTATGTTCTGCCCAGCTACTATGAGCACGACAGAAATGGAAGCAGCCGCCCAAGAAGCTACACTCCGTACTAGAGACTTTGTCGCCATTAGATATCTGAACGGACAAGCTCAATTCACCAGTGGTCAATACGACACCCGTAATCAACCTCAAGCAACGGTAGCTTCAGCTGCACCAAATGAAGCAACTACACTACCTGTGAATGCACCTACATCTAACCGTGACGGTGAACTTACCGCTGCAGAAATGGGTGATGATCGTGGTCTTGATGCCAACGTATCAGCTGCTGACCGAAGTTTAGAATCAGCTGTGTACCAGTACATTATCACGCATCCAAATGCAATTTCTGCTTTCCGTAATCGCGCTGATGAGAGAGCTGGAGACGATAGTCATCAAGCTGCAGCGATGGCTCGTCGTATCGTTGCTGTTCAAAATGCCTTACATCAAGCTGGTTTCCACTATCAAGGCAACCGAGCATTCTCAGCAGGCTATCACATGGAACGCTTAGTAGACGCATTAACGGATGCTGCCAACCTAACTGATATTTCTAACCGTTCACT
>CAZXKW010000006.1:1027-1847 GCA_964641565.1 uncultured Candidatus Peribacteria bacterium | reverse complement strand
TCTCAAATAAATCTTTACCGGAACAAAGACAAGCTCTTCATCATCGCCTTCGCATCGCTGAAGAAAACTTTGCTGCCATTCATCCTCGTGGTGATGCCGCTGCCCGTGCTGGTTTACATGAATCCAATGTACGTATGCGCGCAGCTGCAAGTCGCTTACAGGTCCGTATCGGTGAAAGCGCCGTTGCCGGTTTAACTGAATATACTGCAGAAAATTTGCGAGCACGTCATTTGGAAATGCCCGCTGCCGGTTCACATGGTTATATCGTAGTTGGTAGAGAACAAGGAGGATTTACAGTCCGTCGTGTGCCTGGTGGTAGAGCCGTCATTACTATGGCTGAACATTACAATCTCCATACCGGCCAACGTGATGGGGCTGCCATGAGTGAGAATGAAAAAGCAATGGTAAGAATGTTCTTACGTGAAACGTATCCAGAAAGCGATGCATTCCGCCAAGGCAATGCCCTCTATCTCCAAATGTTAACTGCTACTGAACGTGGAGTACTGGATAGTGTTCAAACAGCTGCAAGCCGTATCCGTACTGACATTATCGGTCGTATGCCAGCTGGCAGCACTGATGCACAGAAAGAAGCAGCAGTAGCTGGTGCTCTTGAGCATGATACTAGTTACCAAGCCCTTCTCCATAATGCAGAGTATGTCCGCCTCACGGCAAACCGTGATCAATTTATTGCTTACATTCGTGATCGATTAGAACACGGTGTAGATCAATTCCCAGTCACTATGCCTGGCAATCGCACCTATACTATTCATCTCGAGTCCGAGGTACTCCGAGGTATCTATGTAGCGGATAGTGACCCAAC
>CAZXKW010000006.1:0-1006 GCA_964641565.1 uncultured Candidatus Peribacteria bacterium | reverse complement strand
GCTCATATTGGTCACTGTGGTAATGAATTCGTCTCTTCAAATGTCCGCCTGCGCATGACACAAGAAGGAGCATCAATTCAAGCACGCACTCCAATCAACATGGCAGTAGAATTCGGCAACACAGCTCGAGGTGAACTGGATAACGGAACTAGCATTACTGCTGGAGTAGGAGGTACCATTTCTAATTCTACTCCTGGACGCTCACATGCCAATGGTGGCGGTGACCAACCACGGAGATCACATAGTACAGGAGGAGGTAATGGATCAGATGCTCCTCGCCCTGGAGATGCCAATCCCGGATCAAGAATCGATGGTATGCAACCAACAGCTACTACTCCTGGAGCAACTGGTAATCCAAACGCCGGAGGAACTTCCAATCCTCAAGGATCTCGCTTTTAGTAAATTAAATTGACAACCACACGTTTTTAACTAATAATTACAAGAACTATTCTAATTTATGTCTAAGTCTTCTAAGTTTCTTGCTCTCGTAGCAATCACCAGTACTCTACTTGTCAATTTTCTACCACCTCAAGCTTTGGTTTCTTCAGCCAATGCTGGGGACACATCCAACTTCACACCAGATCGTCTTGGTAGAAATCCAGTAGTAGTCTCTGGAGGAAATGTAGAATACGACGCTTATCCATTTGCCACTTTCAACAATTACACCAACCTTCGAAACTTAGAAGCAGATAGAATCTTGGTGAATAACAACTCTTACAACGACGTTCGTGATAATTCAGATCGTACGGGAGACGAAAGACAATTTTTATCAGCACGCCCACAAGTATTTATTTCAGACAATCCTACTGTATTACAACAATTAGGACCAGATCACGTAGGACCAGGCACAGACTCAGCTACAGCTCGTGATTTGAAATTCGCTCAGGATCCTCTGTTGCTCAGTAAAGCAAGCTTGCAAAACACTACAGGCGACTTGGCTTATGATAATGCCAAAGTGCGTTTTTATCTTTATGTTCACAACAATGGCGAACCACCAGCATTTACC
>CAZXKW010000005.1:22676-23341 GCA_964641565.1 uncultured Candidatus Peribacteria bacterium | reverse complement strand
GTATGTGCCAGCATCGATGCTAGAATTAATATCACCACTACTGTCGAAACTAACAGTCTCAGATTCAGAGCCTTGAATGATTGTTAGCGTGGCACCTGTGAAACCATTAATTTCAGCTACATTCTGTGTGCCATTTCCATTATTGTCGGTAAAAATATGGAAAAGTAAGGTGCCTTCAAAGTCAACTAAACTAACATTAGTAGCGCTGTCACTCGATAAGGAATTGGCATTGGTGTCTTGATAACTTAGGGTAATGGTGTATACCCCTTCTACTAGTGTGGTTGGTCCCGTGGCTGAAACTACCTCGATGGTGCCACCGAATCCACCAATCAGGGGCAGGCTGAAAGTATTTGTAACTAAAGGATTCGCATCTCTAAGATTGAGGACAGTTGAGGGGCCGCTGCCTGGGGTAAATGTAAGACGTATGCTGCCTGGTAGTGCATACTCAGGTAAGATAAATGAAATGGGCAAAGAAGTACTTCTATCATGAATGGCATTAGACAACGGAGTGAGCAAAGTGGGGGCTTCAGTGAATGTACAAGTGGCTGCCGATAATCCTCCATCAGTAATGATCCAGTCAAAATTACTGATTAATAAAGCTCGTCCTCTATATCCGCCACAGTATTGTTTCCCATCTGCGCCAAAGGTCACATTGCTTTGCAGGG
>CAZXKW010000005.1:11020-22666 GCA_964641565.1 uncultured Candidatus Peribacteria bacterium | reverse complement strand
CTTGTAACACATTGTCATAATTACCGATCGAGAGATTGGTGTTAATAAACATATCAGTTAAATCCGTGACATTGCTAATATCCCAAGCACTAAGATCTTGGTTAAATAACACTGCATAGCCAAGCATATAGCCCATATCAGTAACTGAGCTTACATCCCAATCACCTATATCTTGATTAAAAGAAGCTGCACTATAAAGCATAGCGTGCATTGAATTCACATTGGAGACATCCCAGTTGCCAATATTTTGGTTGAATGCCTCATTGAAATAAAACATTTCTGTCATATCAGTCACTCCTGAGACATCCCAGTTTCCAATATTGGCATTGAATGCGCTGAGGGCAAACATATTCTGCATCGTAGTAATATTCGAAACATCCCAACTATTAATGTTTGGGACGGTCGTTACTGAATCCGTTCCATGAAACATGAAAGCTGTACTCGTCACACCGGACAAATCCGGGATGTCGGTGGCATTTACTACTAGGTTTACTGCTCCCCAAAACGCATGATCCATTGAAGTCCAACTACCCGTTCCCCATTGTTCAATAGAGATAATATCTGGATGAGGACCTGTATTAGCAAAATAAATTCTAGGGAAAGTGCCTGAAATGCTGATGGTGTATGTACCAGCAGCGGCGTATACGTGAGTGGCATCACCAGTTACTCCCGTACTAGTATTAGTATCTCCCCAATCAACATTATAATTATATCCACCACCTGTAGTCGGTATTGTAATTGTTTGTCCTGGCACTGTAGTCCTCCAAGTAGTAATAAAATCTCCAGGTGCAGCTAGTGCTTCTGAAGGCACCATAAACAAAACTACAAAGTAGAATAGTGCACTGAGCCTAACCAAAAAAGATGTTTTCATAGGAGGGAGGTGAGCAGCAAATAGGGCTTACTGATTACAGTATTAACACGAATAGCAAGCAAACTATACTAGGTGTGCCTCGGAATTAGTGACTTTGAATTGACGCTATTTAAGTTACCTTACCTTTATATGATGTTGATGTTTGGTTTCATGTCTAGCTCAGTTCACAAAATATACTAGTTTTGCCACGACAACCTTAAATGATGAATCTGGTAGTGGTTACATGTGTTGTGTTCTATCGCTAACTATAGGGAAAGATGTGTTTCTTCATGTCAAAATATATAGGCCGTTGTGGAGGAAGAAAAATGTGGTGAATGAAGCACGAGCTATGTATCTCGACGATTTTGCCTACAAGCTCGGTTATGTATTTGAGTTGTGATTTCAAGAGTGCTAAAATTTAACAAGTTGTGAATACGAATATTTGACGATAGTTCCTGCATCCCAGGCGTAATTGATGTGACTATTCCCAGAAGTTGAACAGCGTATACCGATCATATTTTTAAGGCCCACATAATTTTATGGAAATGTTGAGAGCTATGGACCATGATCTAGCAAAGCTGCGATTTATGCTAGGATGGTCATTTGTGGTTAACTGTATGGAGTTTGCTATGGTTGGGGCAGGATTACAACAAATTGCTGATTACCTGGGCGATGCTTATGGAATGCACAAGTATATATTTGTGCTTTCATTAATAGCAGCGACTTTTATACGATTGAATCCGTATCTTCCTAAAACTTTTCATTTACTTCAGGATCTTATTACAGATAGAATTACAACAATAACCGGAGAAGTAACTTCAATTAAAGAAGTGAAAATTATGAGAGAACATTATCTGCTCGTATCAATTAATAATGAAGAATTTACTATTGAAAAATCAGAGTTTACCGAAATCCATTTGGGACGGATCTACACAATCAGATATTTCTCACATAGTCACCTAGTTAGTTCAATAGAAAAAAACTGATACAAGTTTATCAATTCTTATTCTTTGATCTACAGTTAGCTGCAATCTGATTTTTTTTGCACTATATTTTACTTGGAGCCTGAAGTTGTCACGGTATACGTACCTGCTGCGGCATATACATAAGCAACATTGCCACTAACCCAAGTACTATTACTGCTATCTCTCCAGTCCATATCATAATTATATCTGCTACCACTGCTAGGTATCGTTATAGTTTATCCCGGCATAGTATGAAATCTTCTTGTGCCGCAAGTACTTCTGAAGGGACCACAAATAACGTCAATAAGTACACTATTGTACCAATGCCAACCAGAAATGATTTTTGCATAAGGTGCAAAAATTGGGTGTGTGGATTACATATATTAATATGAATAGTTCGCAAACTATACTGTGCATGTCCGGGAATCGATAATTTCCAATTCATTTTATTTAAGTTCCCTTATCTTTACATGCTGTCAGGATTTAATTGTTTCCGATAATCATCAAGCTTTTCTAAAGCAATATGTCTTATTGCTGTTGGTATTGTTCTTCAATACTCATTTCTCCCCAAGTTTTGGTATAGCCATCGGGAATAAAAGTAGGTCCCCAGCCAAAATCGTTATCCCCTGAAGGAGCTCTCGCAATAGTGCCTGTAATTTGTGCTTCGAAAGTAAGTAGCTCTTTCCCGTCGTAGAGACCAAAGCATACATGGGCCACAGCTGAACGGTTAGTATAGCTATTGAGCAATTCACATAAACCATGAGTTCCTAGCTCCTGCAAGAACCATTTAATAAATGTTCCGGGAAGATGTCCTAGGGCCAGAAATATTAGTGATGTGTCCTCGATCAAAACCGGACTTTGGATTTAGTCATATGCTTCTTTGGCTTTGTGTCGTACTACTTCTAGCAGATCGAGAGATTGAATTTCAGTAAGGTCTAATTTTTGATGAGTGACTGGATAGTGCAAATAACGTTTCAGCTGCTCTACTTTGCCGAGATTGCCGGTAATGAAAGTGATTAACATGGGTTCTTATTAAAGTGGAGGTTTACAAAGGACGCATAAACAATCATACATTAAGACAATTGAAGAACTGGTAGTTATTTTTGCTATAGGTACTTAGACTGCTACAAATCTTATCTTGGTATCACTGGCAAGATTGGATTCTTCAGCCTGCTCACTGAAGTGGTCATCTACACGTACAGTTTCTACAACGCGTGTTTTCTCACTTGTGTTTGTTATTATCTCAATTAAGTTTCTACTGCTTTGTTTGAGTTTGTAATCGTTGATCCAAGTTGCGATTAAAAAACCTACAATTGTGACCAGATCTAGATTAAGAGCAATAGATAACTTCCCGTCATCCCAATTATTGTGTGCCCATAAAAATCTAATAGCAATGTTTGCCAAGGCAATAAGCAAAGCTTTTTTCCCTAGAGATTTGTAGCCTAATTTATCTATTTCCTGGCTAACTGTATCAGCATCGCAACCTTGGCTTGCTGCGTGATGAACATATTCATTCAGTTTGTGCCTATTTTTTCTTAGAGGGAGTTTTTTCACCGTGTGTACCAAAGCTGCAATGAGTAAGGTTCCAGATTGAAAAAGTGTTTTCGAGCTAAATTGGCCTTCATGTATTAATGTTTGCATGTATAGCGCTATTGCGCCAACCACTATATTTTCAGCTATTTCAAAGCGAATCGAATTTCGTAAGGCGCGTTCATAAATGACTTTGGCTCGATCCAGTGGGCATGGTACTTGTGGAGCTGCTCGATATGGACCTTGTGGCTCAGGTGAATGCATAAAGTGAAATGAAAAGATATTATACTTAGAAATCTATTTTAGGCAATGTTGCGACTACATTAAGTTTGAATGTGTTTAAATTGATTCATTTTAGATGGAACAATCTTTTTTTTAGGTTCTTATCCTTATCCAGTGTGCACTGTATTGAATGCTCCTTCAAAAAGGATGAATATCGTACTCTCATCCCATTACTTATTAGTTATTAAGTAATCCCTCATTTGTTCCCGAAAGGGGCTCCGTTGTGGCGAACTCGCTAAAGTAAGCTATTAGAAATAAGGAAGGGATGACTAATAACGAATAACAAATAAGATCCCAAAGGGAAGCCTTTGGCTCTCGTCCGCCTATGGCGAGCTCTTTGGTGCGGTTCTGGCAACCAGTTCCAACTACTTCGTTTTTCCGGTTACCATAAACAAACACATTTATTTGCTTAGAAGAACTTGGCGGCCGATATGGGCGAGAAAGAGTGTGATGCAAGAAGCATGAGGCCGTCTTTTAAATACTTTGGTTTATTAGAAGAGGACAGGACGTAGAACTTATTTATTTAGTCTGGTATTTTGAGGCACTTACTTTGTTTGAAATGGAAAATGTTATTAACAACTTGGTCGTTGTTCACGTGGATACTTTAGATGCTACAAGAGAGCAAGAAAAAAAACTTATTCAAAATATTTATAGACAAGCATTATCAGCCTTGTTGCAGAATAAACGTGTTTTTATTTTGTCCACATTGTATCCTTTTGATTTAGGTAAGGACTTTTCTCTTCTAAGAGATAAGTGTGTTACTATTCCATTTCCCACTACCACTGAATTAGGAAGATTATCTTCAGGAGTATCTTTGGGTGATGCACAATTTGTGGCCTTGAAGTTGGCTTTGGTTGAATCTGGTATAGATGAAGTAGATATTTCGGGTGTTGCAAGAAGTATTTGTGTCCGTAATGTAGATCATTTGCTTCGTGGAGCTTCGTTAAGAGACGTGCATCCTAGCATGGCAGAACTATTAAAAATTGAGGATGCTCGGTTGAGAAATGCTTTGAGAGTATCAATAAATGCACATGTTCTCGAGGATTTGTGTCTCGATTAGCTTGTTGTGTCTCTTCCCTAAGCCATATTCAAAAATGGTGCAGAAGCCGGTAGTGGTTACACTTCCTTCGTTTTACCTTTTACTGTAGGGAAACGGGTGTTTTTGCATGCGAAAACGTGGAGGCCATTATGGCATCGAAAGTCGGTCATTACTGAATAGAAAGCTGCTGCTTCTTAATGGTTTGCTCATTACATGAGAGCAGGAGGTAGAACTATGAATGCAAGGTGCTGTTGACATTTTAAATCTAAGGTGTATAAATAATTGTTTTGCCATTTAAATACTTAACTTAAGTTATTATGCGAATTCTTGCACCATTGGTACTTGCTGCTCATTTGGTAGACGTTGGGTCTCCAGTCTCAACGAATCCAGTTCAAGATAGTGCTACACATGTAGGTGTGATTGCAAATCTCGAGAAAACTGTTCAGGTTGCGGAGCCAGACAGGCCAAGTCCCAGTCAAGCAGAAATTGCAAGATTCACCTATCTTCGGGCGTGTCAGACGTTTAGAGATCTGGTGGCTGAGAAGATAGTAGCAACAAGAGGAACCGGTGGGGAAGCTTCTGCTTTTGTTCAGGCACGAACAACTATTGCACGTGCATCTGACTGTCTAGCACTACAAATAGTTCCATGGTCTCTACCTGACTACGTTCCAAACAGGGTACGGGCCTGTCTCCGCTACAATGAAATCAGATACTACTTAATGGCCGTTCTTAGGAGCGCGCAGTTAGAAGAGGGAGCCGATGTAGAGACTGTGATTGGTGATGAGTGTCGTTACCTAAGAAATAGGCTAGCCATTGTAGTGCGTAATGATAGTTGTGATTAATTCCTATAAATTTCACGACTATGTCATTGACGAAGTTGACGCCTAGGAGTGATTCTCAAGGATATCGAGTAGATGCCTCACTAGATGAGAATCGTCGTTTGTATCAAGGTGTGATAAAGGTAGCTATGCAGGCGTACGTTGTACGTGAGAGGCTCATAGCTCTATTTATGCTGGTTCCTGGTGTAGTGTGTAGTGCACTTATTAATCCTCGTGATCCTTATGACTCCAAAGCCTACGCATGCATGGTTCCCATGGCAATAGTAGCTCTGTTGCGAGCTTGGCGAGTTGACATACAGTTGCCTGTCTTACGAATTCTAAAGGGGAGGGAGAGCTTCATCTCGCATGAGAAAGATGACAGCAAAATGAAGACATTAAGAGATCTTGAGACCAGGCGTGTGCTTATGGAAGAGAGTGAGGAAGATATAGGCACTGTTGTGGCATTTGTAGGAGCGCTCATGACAATGGTCTATCATCATAACGAGCATGATATTCCTACCCGTGTGGTGTTTGGCGCTCATCTTGCAGCCGTTCTACTTGTGATGTATCACGCGCGCAAGCTAGCAAGTGCTTCTGATAACGCAAGAGGTGCTTTGCGTGAATGTATGCCCTTTATAAGGGATGCGATAACGCATACAGCTGCTGGTGGCGATGATGTACATGCGGTTTCCACGCCCTTTTCTGGAGTGAGAGTAACGTCACAAGCTGTTGCAGATGTTGTGCAGGTTGAGCTTCAAAATGACGTTTTTTCTAGCTTGCTCGAATCTAACTCAGGAAGGTAAATAAGGTGATTAATCCTTGGGGGGATCGCAGTCTATGATACTAATGCTCCAATCCTCAGATAGAAAAATTGTAGTCTATCTAATTAGCAAAAAATGATACTTTGCTCTTCCCTAAGCCATAATTAAAAATTGGTGAAGAAGCCGGTAGTGGTTACACTTCGTTCATTTTACCTTTTACCGTAGGCAAACGGGTGTTTCTGCATGACAAAACGTGGCGTCCTTTGTGGAGAAGAGAAAGCATAGTAAATGAAGTGTGAGCCTTTCTTTTGTGCCAAGTATCTTATTAGATGAAAGCGGGAGGTAGAACTATGAATGCAAGGTGCTGTTGACATTTTAAATCTAAGGTGTATAAATAATTGTTTTGCCATTTAAATACTTAACTTAAGTTATTATGCGAATTCTTGCACCATTGGTACTTGCTGCTCATTTGGTAGACGTTGGGTCTCCAGTCTCAACGAATCCAGTTCAAGATAGTGCTACACATGTAGGTGTGATTGCAAATCTCGAGAAAACTGTTCAGGTTGCGGAGCCAGACAGGCCAAGTCCCAGTCAAGCAGAAATTGCAAGATTCACCTATCTTCGGGCGTGTCAGACGTTTAGAGATCTGGTGGCTGAGAAGATAGTAGCAACAAGAGGAACCGGTGGGGAAGCTTCTGCTTTTGTTCAGGCACGAACAACTATTGCACGTGCATCTGACTGTCTAGCACTACAAATAGTTCCATGGTCTCTACCTGACTACGTTCCAAACAGGGTACGGGCCTGTCTCCGCTACAATGAAATCAGATACTACTTAATGGCCGTTCTTAGGAGCGCGCAGTTAGAAGAGGGAGCCGATGTAGAGACTGTGATTGGTGATGAGTGTCGTTACCTAAGAAATAGGCTAGCCATTGTAGTGCGTAATGATAGTTGTGATTAATTCCTATAAATTTCACGACTATGTCATTGACGAAGTTGACGCCTAGGAGTGATTCTCAAGGATATCGAGTAGATGCCTCACTAGATGAGAATCGTCGTTTGTATCAAGGTGTGATAAAGGTAGCTATGCAGGCGTACGTTGTACGTGAGAGGCTCATAGCTCTATTTATGCTGGTTCCTGGTGTAGTGTGTAGTGCACTTATTAATCCTCGTGATCCTTATGACTCCAAAGCCTACGCATGCATGGTTCCCATGGCAATAGTAGCTCTGTTGCGAGCTTGGCGAGTTGACATACAGTTGCCTGTCTTACGAATTCTAAAGGGGAGGGAGAGCTTCATCTCGCATGAGAAAGATGACAGCAAAATGAAGACATTAAGAGATCTTGAGACCAGGCGTGTGCTTATGGAAGAGAGTGAGGAAGATATAGGCACTGTTGTGGCATTTGTAGGAGCGCTCATGACAATGGTCTATCATCATAACGAGCATGATATTCCTACCCGTGTGGTGTTTGGCGCTCATCTTGCAGCCGTTCTACTTGTGATGTATCACGCGCGCAAGCTAGCAAGTGCTTCTGATAACGCAAGAGGTGCTTTGCGTGAATGTATGCCCTTTATAAGGGATGCGATAACGCATACAGCTGCTGGTGGCGATGATGTACATGCGGTTTCCACGCCCTTTTCTGGAGTGAGAGTAACGTCACAAGCTGTTGCAGATGTTGTGCAGGTTGAGCTTCAAAATGACGTTTTTTCTAGCTTGCTCGAATCTAACTCAGGAAGGTAAATAAGGTGATTAATCCTTGGGGGGATCGCAGTCTATGATACTAATGCTCCAATCCTCAGATAGAAAAATTGTAGTCTATCTAATTAGCAAAAAATGATACTTTGCTCTTCCCTAAGCCATAATTAAAAATTGGTGAAGAAGCCGGTAGTGGTTACACTTCGTTCATTTTACCTTTTACCGTAGGCAAACGGGTGTTTCTGCATGACAAAACGTGGCGTCCTTTGTGGAGAAGAGAAAGCATAGTAAATGAAGTGTGAGCCTTTCTTTTGTGCCAAGTATCTTATTAGATGAAAGCGGGAGGTAGAACTATTCTCTTTCAGTTTTAATTCTTTCATAAAGAGGTAATAAAGCTTTATAAACAACTCTCGCTAAGGCTTTCATTGTTAATAGTCCTGCTGGATGTCCACCAATTTTTAATTCTTTTTGAATTTGGTCTAGCAGAACTTCTTCAGCTTCAGTTGGTTTGGGTGATCTTTTATGTGTCCCTCCTTGAACATTTCTTAGAAATTTTACAAGACTACCGATACTAATGAAAAGATTATTTAGTTTCATTACTATCACTTTATACAGCTCATTCTTGTTAAGGATAATTGGTTTACAAAATGGTGGAGACGTGTCTGGATCAAGGCCATCTGCTATCTCTGTAAAAATTAATGAGGGATCATCGGGAATATCATCCTTGATTATAGTGAACACAATTTTGTTTTTTGGATTGAGGGTATTATTTACTGTATCTGCTTGAGATGGTGAATCAAATAATAGTCTATAAACTAAATTTGCTGATTCCAAAATTTCATACCAATCGTTAGAATCTTTTAGAGTTTTTAGCTTTTCTATGTCTCTTAAGAATAGATCTATATTGTTCATATATTTCTGTGACTTTTCCAAGATTGATAAAGACTCCAGCAAGCTAAAGTGTGAATATTAATAATTTCTCCACGGACTATCATTTGCTGAATTTCTTCTTCTGATAACCATACTTCTTCAAAATCTTCTTCTGCATCAGCCTGAAGTTTTTCTTCAGTGATATCACTTACGAGAAAAAGATAACATCTTTTTGCAGAGCGACGATTGTCAAAGAGATAGTTGCCTAGAAGTTGTAGTTTATTTGCCTTAAAACCAGCCTCTTCCATTAACTCTCGGTTAGCACCTTGTTCTGGTGTTTCATTTGATGCAACTCCACCACCTGGTAATTGGAACAGGACTTCATTAATAGGGTATGAGTATTCTTTTTGAAGAAGAATCTTTCCGTCAGGGCGTTTATAGATAATGGTAACCACCGCACTTCCATCATCTTTATATCGCAAGTATTTTGTTTGGTGACCATTAGGCAGTAACACATCATCTTCAAGCAAGGTAAGGCGAGGATGGCTAAATATCTCTTTCGATGCTAATTGTTTCCACATAAAAGCTCTTAAAACTAAATAGATTTTAGTCTTATTGTTTTAAACCAACAAATGTTCTCTTCTTCTCTTCTGCAAGCCATAATCAAAAATGGTGGAGAAGCCGGTAGTGGTTACACTTGCTTTGTTCTACCGCTTACCATAGGGAAACAGGTTTTTCTTCATGGTAAAACATGGAGGCCGTTGTGGAGGAGGGAGAGTGTGGTGAAAGAAGTCTGAGCCTTTCTTTTGGGCACAATAGCTCATTAGATGAGGACAGGTGGTAGAACTCAATAAAATAAGTAACTAAAAAAGATCAGAAGTTTTCTTTTCTGATCTTTTTTCATTGGCTACCGAATGTTAGTAAACAGTCAGAAGATTTAATAAGTTAGAGATGATTCTTGCCGCTTCACGTCTGGTCATGGGAGCATTAATTCCATAAGCGGTGCCGTTATGACCGTTAGTTAAGTTGTGGTTCATGAGAAACTGTGTATATGGTGTCCACCAGTCTGATGTCTTTACTTCACTATGGCGACCCTTAGCGATGGCGTTTTCAGGAAGTAACAAGTCTGCATCATATTCCCTTGCGATGCTTCTAAATATAATCTTTAATGCTTCTATTTGAGTTACAGATTGATTGGGTTTGAATGTTCCATCTGGGTATCCTTGAATGACATTGTTATGCTTCATATTCTGCGCGTAAGAGTCACACCAGTCGCCCTTTTTTATATCACTAAAACCGGACTGACTACGACCACCAACTGGTTGTCCATTATCACCAGTTAAAGGTAAAAACTCAAACTGACCAGCAGGACGAGGACCATCATTACGCCCCTGCTCAAATTTTTGGTGGTTAGCTTCCCAGCTTATTTTTAACAATTCGCAACGTGTAAGAGACCTATCTGGATGGAATTTCCCATCTTCGCCACCAGTCATAATATTTAACTCTCTCATATGATTAATGGCTGCGATGTCTAGATCATTATTCATAACATCTGAATAACTGCTTGCAAGACTCTGACTTGGAACAAGAGCACAAGAAATAATCATTACAGCTAATAACCAAACCGATTGGTGACGCTTCATATTTGAAGTGATTATAGACAACTGTATCTTAACGATGAGAATTCTTTAATGCAATCCTTGTATTAAGGAAGTAAATATATGCATGTCATATTCAAAGAGAGTGAAGAAGCCGGTAGTGGTTACACTTCTTTCGTTCTACCTTTTACTGTAGGCAAACGAGTGTTTTTGCATGGTAAAACATGGCGACCATTGTGGCGGAGAGAATCGATAATTACTGATGTGTAAGTGAATACTCTTCCACTTTTTACTGTTAGAATAAAGCGGAGGGTAGGACTTCTTTTTTAGCTTTTCATAAAGAGCTAAAAATTCTGAAAAATATTCTGAATATGGCTTTTTAAGTCATTACTTTTAATTTCTTCTGTCTTTTTCAAAATCTTTTCATGATAGCTTTCAGGTAAGTGAGTTTTTAGTAATTGCCATGCGCTTACTGTGAAACTAGTGAGGTTTCCTGCTAAGTCTACTTGAGATTTAGAGTTGTCCTCTAAAATAGAATCTATAAAGAAGTTAGTTAAAAAAACTACCCAATCTATCTTTGTTTCTTCAGTAACACTTAGTCTAATTAGCTTGTTTAAAAAGTCCAAACACACATTAAGAAAACTCGTAACGTCAGATCCGGGAAGTCTTGCTTGATTAAGCAAATGGTATAATCTTCGAGATATTTTAAATTCATCATTTATACTAGATGTGCGCCTCTCATCATCTAATGCAATATTAATCAAATCATCACCATCAAATGGAATAAAATAGTAAAACATATCAGCTAAATCTGCCAATGCCAAGCTGTATTGGGTTTTATCCAATAATCCCATTCTTAATCCATTTTTATAAAACATAAGAGTGTTTATTGCTTTACCTTTTACGTCTTCTGAGTACATAAAACGCCAAAGCCGTAAATCATCAGTTAATAGCACTGCCATTTTATTAACACAAAACTCAATTGTTTGAATTAACCATTCATCTAAATCAACAGTTAACTTGTTTCGAATAGTAAATTCTTCAACATCTTTTTCTGAAAAGAAATTAACTTTGCCGCTTCTTAAAAAGTTCCATGCATCTCTAACATCCTTGCTTTCGCATTTTGCAAGATCTGATTGAACCTCGAAAAATAAGTACTCAGAAACATAAATTTGTTTTTCTAGTGCATTTAACAAAGCTAAATGTCCTGATCTGGCTAAATTTAATAATGCGCTATAGTC
>CAZXKW010000005.1:6127-11010 GCA_964641565.1 uncultured Candidatus Peribacteria bacterium | reverse complement strand
ATCAAAAGCATTTTTTTGCTTTGCGATAAAATCTTCATCCAAAGAATTATATGGCAATATAAAATCAAAGTCATAATTTTCGCTCGGTATCTTTACTGCTTCTGGGAAAGGTCTGCTAAATATCTTTTTTAAGAAATAAACTGGAATTGGAGAAGAGATAAATAGCTCTCTTTTCTTTTCGAAAATCTTTTTTGTTTCAGATAGGAAATTTAGAACTTCTTCGGATAGGTTTCCGTCATCATCTATGGCTTTAATTGACTGAAGTATATTTTGCTGGGGCGAAACAACATGAAGTTCTAATAGATTTTTAACTAACCTATTTGTCTCGCTGTTGTCTTTATATCGTGCTGTCAGGGCTGCATAATGAGAAATAATCTTACTATAAAGCAATTTGTTTGCTGATGCGAAATGTCTTTTAGCGTCATTCATTGTTCTTAATGCAGAATTTTTATCTTCGAGCAATGCATAGCAGACACTTAATATCGCCCAATACTCAAAATCTGACTTTTCTTTAGCTTCTTGTTCAAGACTAGTAATTATTTTTATAGCATTTTCAGGTGAGCCATGAGACAAAAACTGTTTAGCAAGTATTTTGATACTTTCATATTCAAGATTGAAGTTTTTATGAAGCTCAACATATAATTGGTAAGCGCCATGATAGTTGTGATCTATCTCAAGCTTGCGTGATATGTCAATCATGCTTTTCTTGGATTTTTGATTTTTAGGTAAATCTTGTATATAAATTCCGTTCTCGATTTCCACTAAGTACCTTAGGTTTTCATTATTAAGGTTTCTGCCTCGTTGCATAAAGGCAAGTGCGCTATATAATTCGAAACTAATTTGTTTTATAAAGCCTGATGCGTATTTGCTGATTTTTGCCTGATTAAAAGCAATTTTGAAATGTTCTATTGCTTTTTCGACTAAACTTAAATCTCTATAAAGGGGTAATGTATCAAACTCTCGAAATTTTGCCCCGCTTTCTTGAGCACTAATCATTAGTATCTGTCCTTTGACTTGGTTTAATGGAGGCGAGTCAGGGAAATGTTTTAATCCTAGTTCAATGAGCCTGGCGCATTCATTTGTTTTATTTGTTCTTGCATAAAATAGAACTGCGGTGACACACAGGTTTTCATCGCTCGAAAATAAGTCTTTGGAATTAGAAAGAAAATTTTCCAGTATTGAATCTTGCCCACAAACATTTAGCGATAAAGCATATAAACCTTTATATTGTGCATTGTGAGGATCTTGTTCATGTAGCTCTTTTGCTAACTGTTGTGCATACGTGTATTGGGCAGTTAATGACTTACTGATTATTACTTCAATCAGATTTTGTTTTGGGGCACTAAAGGTAAAATCAAGATCTGTAGCACTTTTTAGATACTCTATGCCCTGCATTACATCCTCAGTGGATTCTGAATTTGTGAAACAGATTCCTAAATTATTGTATAATCTCTTAAGTCTATCCTTATCATCACAGCTTTCAATTTTATTCTTCAATTCCAATAGAATTTGTTGAGCTACCTTATATTCTTTATTTGAGATCATACGGCTAGCTCTTTGCATAGATGCATCATCGGCAGCAGTCACAATCACCATGCTTGAGTGAATTTGGTCTAGCTTATTACCCATCAAACTAAAGTTGTGATTTAAATTTGTATCTAGGCTTTTTATATCAGTTTTCAATTCCTGAAAGTGACCACCAAAAAATTCATTTATTATATGCTTTTCTTTTTTACAAAAAGCATCTAGTGTTCGAGCCTCCCAAAATACAGGATCTGGTAGTCCTTCATCTCGTGCAAATGCTTTAACTTTGTCTTTAATTGCTGCACTTGGAGAATTTGCTACACAAAAATAAATTGCTTCGATTGGGGTGGAATTATTTGCAATATCAAAGAAATGTTTTTTTATATTTTCTAACTCAGCGATCAGCACTGGGGATGTGATTTTGGTATAACATTTAGCTTGAAAAAGGGTATATTTGCCTGATGGTATATGTTGGCTTAATTGTTTTTTTGCAATTACATCTCTACTTTTGTCTCCTCTGCCACCATAGGGCTCAGGTTCGGTAAAGTCCTGATGACTTTGTACTACCCATAAGATCAATCGCTCAAAATCATCAGCAGAAAGGCTTGAAAAAGGAAGAATAGCTCCTCCAAATGTGTGTTGCTTCGGTGCCTCTAGTATTTGTGATGCTGAGATGTTCAACGCTTTAGCAATTTTATCGATAAATTGAGCGCTGGGGTTTTCTGTTTTACCAGTTTCTACTTTTCTTAAAGTGTTGTAGTCCACTGAAGCTAAATCAGCGAGAGCTTGTTGAGTTAACTTTTTAGACTTGCGAAATTCTTGAACGCGATTTGCTAGGGACATTTAATTTTTCCAGTAATATCTTACCGGTAAAATATTACCTTTAAATCAATGCGAGTCAAAAAGATGAGAAATGTCGATAACAGACTAATACCTATCAGCTCTATCGTAAACAAGCGTAAGAAATGCTTTGCCTGATACAGTATGATCCGCCATCTCTTCAGCTATCCAGCGAGCCACTATGGATGTATGCCCTTGTCTCTGATTTGGTGCTAACTCAGCATTATAACGATTCATAACTCCTGCTAAGACAATTTGCTCTTCAATTGCGGATACTTCATCTAATATGCCATCCTTAATTGCCTGTTGAATAAAAGGAAATTGGAGATTGCCAAATCCACCCGTGCCGGGAAGGTTGTGCATTTGATATCCCGAAGGTAAAAGTGCTAGCTTTAGAGATGGTGCTTGGCCTGTTTGTAATTGAGGATTACCTCGGAATGGGGGGCAGGCTCTTGCAGGCTCAAATCCAATTACTCTGGTATCAGGATTAAGATCTTTTAATTTTTTGCCAATTCCTACTAGTGTTGTTCCATTGCCAATTCCTCCAATAAAGTAGTCAATAGGTTGCTGGTATTGTGCTGCTACTTCTGTTGCAATCTCTCCGAAGGCATTAGGTGATCTTTGGTCCTGTGAGTGGTTTGGTAGCCATAGCTTATGCCCAGCAGTTTTTATTTTATCCCTATTTGCAGCTCGGTAGGCCATCATCTCTGCAATACATGCTGCAAGGTATTCTTTTCGATTACTGGTTAAATGTACTTCAGCCATTGACTGCGCAAATTCAATTCTAGGTTTGGGAATAAAGTCAGGCATAAACAGTACAGGACGATACCCTAGCTTCTTACACATCCATGCGAAAGAAATACCAGCACTACCTGAACTCACCTCAAGTAAGGTGTCTCCAGGAGCAATAGTGCCTTCTCTTTCTAAATCTTGTAATAGGCGAAGATAGCATCGATCATAGTGAGACTCTGCTGGACCTTGAGTTTCATCTTTTTGTACCAGTGTATTTCCATTACGAAGTGGAATAACTCTGATTGGAGTATGACCAATGCCTGCTTCAAGTCTTCGATATAATTCATTTCTATTACCTGAAAGGACAATCGTTTCTGCGTCAGTTAAGCCTAAAGCTTTTTCACGATTAGCTAATCGCTCTAAGAATGGCTTGTATGGGACATGTTCTTCAATGTTTCGTAAGCGATCCATTGTACATTAAAAGTTATGAAATTTTTAGGAATTTTTAATCTAAAACTCTATAGGAAAAAGGGAAGGATAAGATTATGCTGATTATGCAGCTTCGAAGCGCAAATACTATTGAATAACATATTCTATGTCAACAATATCTCTGCTCTCGGAATTAAGAAACACTGACGTTAAAACAGTAGGTGTAAATGCTGCTTTTTTAGGAGAACTGGCTCACAATAATTTTATTACTGCCCAAGGGTTTGTAATACCTGCTGAGCCACTGGGGAAGTTCGTTGAAGGAGGAATGTGTATGGACCAGCTTTGTAGCGCTGTTACTCAATATGAAGCTGTTTTAAAACAGACTTCTCTGTGGAAATCTGAAGCTCCGCACGAAGAGTGTGTCTTAACTACTAATACCTTTTTACGTGAAGTGTTGATGGCGGCTTTGGCATTGAACAGTGAGTATTTAAGAGTTGGTTTGAGTGTAGTTGCTGATGATGTGCAAACGTATTCCGCTTTGTCCGTATTTAATAGCTATCAGGTACAGTTGCCTGACATATTTGGTGCCATTAGAGAGCGAGTGAGAGGTTTTAGAACTTTGCAAGCTGAGTTAGTTGCCTCTGGTGTAGGAGCAAATGTTGAGAGCGAGGTCGGGCTCGCTGTAATTGTACAGAAACACCAGTCATTACCAGCCATTATCAGTTATACCTTTGATCAGAATAGCAAGGCTGTATATATGGAGTATGGAGAATCATTAGAAAATCTCCGCGCTGGTCAAGTTAGACCTAAGCATGTAGTTATGGATTTGGAAAATTTAGAATTGTCTTCTTTGCTTGTTCCTAAACAATATCAAGAGGCTCTCTGGCAAGTTATGCATCTTCACAACGAAATATCAGAGATATTTAATGTGCCGGTAGAGGTTTGCTGGGAGATAGGAGAGAGCTTGCATATAACTAGTATCCGAGTAGTTAAAGAAAATATGAAAGAATTTGCGCCTTGAGCAAAAGAAGATATCCTATCTAAGGAACCACGTCAGCTAACAGAAACAAGCGAGTATGATTAAGAGAGGCATTGCTTTGAATAAGGCTCATAAGGAGATGGTTATGAAAAAGTTGGGCTCTTTATATGCTTTGGCTAAAAAGACTGGTATCTCTTACCAGGCCATTCATGCGGCCTTTAATGGCAAAAGCAATGCCTCATTCGAAAGTGTTTATAGGATTGCCATGGCGCTCGATATGGACTTTGAAAGTTTTAAATTGATGTCTTTGTAAGACTTGGCTTTCCTGCGAGTAAAAGTGACTGTTTTTGGTGAGTGAATTATGAAAATAATCTTTTGG
>CAZXKW010000005.1:0-6117 GCA_964641565.1 uncultured Candidatus Peribacteria bacterium | reverse complement strand
TTACTTGATATAATGGGGATGCTTTTAACCCATCTCTATGTCACGTACATTTTAAGGAGAGACAGACTATCTTTCACCGTTTGAACGTCAGGATTATTTAGCTAGATTGCATGATTATATTGTGCAGGTATTTGAGGGCCGATTGGCATTAGGCGATGTGCCTCCGCAGTATCTAGATGATGTCATTGCTACAGGCTTCTATGAGTATAGTGGCCATAAGATGACCGTTGATCAGTATATGCGGTTTGTTTTCTTCAGTTCTTATCTCGACTCGCGTTGCAAGCAGCATGTTGAGCTCATAGACAAGACCTCCTCTCCCTGAGGGGGCTTGGTTTTAGTGCTATAATAGTGCTTGTTTTATTACACTGTATGCGTTTTAAATACTCAGTTTGGGTTATTATCCTCATATACGTGACGATATTTTTGATTGGTTTATATCTCATTCTTGCTGACAAGGATTGGCGAGGCTACGTAGCATTAATAAGCACGCCTCTTTTGCACACGCTGATCAAAGCACTCGATAAACAAATTAATAATGCTATTGCTTCACGAAAATTGCGCTAGGTCAATTTGAGTTAGTAAAACTGTCTTTAATCAAAGTGAAGTGTGTTCTACGATCACTTGCGTAAATATGGCATTAGTTGAGGGCAAGCATTATCTAAACGCAACCTAACTATGTTCTTTCGAGTATGAGGCGAAAGCCTCTCCAAACTCTAGGTCTTGATGACCACAAGAGAAGGGGAGGTCAGGCTCAAATGTCTGAAATACTTGAGATGGGGCGTACCGGTGTTACTGTGTTTACTGCTGAATTTATTGAACCTGAAGATAATCCACATGATGCGCTCGATGATTTTTTGGTTGTTTTAGCTTATACGGGGCTTTTTGATAAATATATTGACAGCTCAAAACAATTTAAATTGAACAAATAATGAAATTGATTGTGCTAAAGATTTGTAAACAGCGTGCTATTTGTCTATTTCCAGAAGTATGTAAGTAATTATTCCTTATGGCTTGCATAGCTCCCATGGCTAAATACATTATGCCTTCTTGTTCATCTCTTTCTGAAATGGATTTCAGACTATTTATTGCAATTTTAGGTAAACGTTTGATTGTTTTAGTCTTAAGGTCGAATTCTAATCCAAATGCTTTTGCCATTAGATCTCTACCTGAAAGATCAAGTTGCGACTTATGCTTGACGATTAATTCTAATGTAATGACTGATTCTCTTATTGCTGCTACTAATTCAGTCTTTAAGAAAAGTTGCTTGGCAGGCTCGAGTTCTTTACAAAGTCTCATCAAACTAAAGTATTCTTCAATTTCATTAAGACGTACAGGATAAAAATGTCCACACATAGGACATACGCTAAAATTTTCTCTATAAACTAACTCTGGGGGAATTTTTCTAAAATCACAATTTGCACAAGTATAAAGACTCTTTTTCATTAAAATTAGGTTAGTAAATGTGTGGTTATAATTTATAACTCATTTATCTGATTATATACTGTCTATTAAGATAAATTAACCAATTGTAATATGCTACCATTACCTGATCAAAAGCGTCGGATAGCTATTTATATTCGTGTTTCAACTACTGAGCAGCAAACTGATGGGTATGGGTTAGAGGCACAGCGGCATATTTTGCTGGAATACGTGAAAACCAGATCCGTATTAGGCGATATTACCAAACCTGAGTGGATATTTGTTGATACACACTCTGGTGGCGACTTGAATCGCCCAGGATTGAATCTCTTACGTGAAGCAATCAAAAATAATCTTTTTGATGCCGTATTAGTATTGAAGATTGATCGTTTGTCTCGAAGCTTACAACACTTGCTTACGATTTTTGATGAGATGGAAAGGCATAATGTATGCTTTGTGTCATTTCATGAGAATCTTGATTTTAGAGGGATTATGGGGCGTTTGGTCTTTCAAGTATTAGGTGCTTTTGCTCAATTTGAACGTGAGCTGATTAAAGACCGCACTAAAATGGGCCGTATTGCTTCAGCTCAACTGGGCAACTTTACAGGAGCTCATGTGCCTTTTGGTTATAAGGCAAAGCCAAATGAGGGCAGTAAAGGGAAAAAGGTAGAAGTTTTGGTTGAAGAGCAAAAGTGGGTGAAACAAATCTTTCAATGGTATGTCTTTGATGGTTTAGGATCTGGTCAAATAGCTAATAAGCTCAATGAACTGAAAGTCGCGAGAGGTAAATATACTCGTGAGCGCCATCGAGTACAGAAATGGACGGATGATGTTGTGGGGGGCATTCTTACTAATCCAATCTATCGAGGAACTTTTATTGCGAACCAGACTGATGAACGAGGTCGACTATTACCTCAAGAAAACTGGACTTTAGTGCAAGTGCCAGCTTGTGTCTCAGAGCTACTCTTTTTACAGGCTCAAATGCGTCGTAAAGAAAATAAGGGGGGGAACGCGAGATCAATATATCTGCTAAGTGGTAAAGTCTGGGACATGACTTTAGAGAAGCCACGCTCTTTTGTTGGAGTGCCGAGAACTAAAGGTGGATTTAGTTATCGTCGCAAACCATTTGAGAAGGATGGCAAAAAATATGGCAGTTTTGAGATCCCAGGCAAAATGCTAGAGGAGTTTGTTTGGCAAAAGTTACTTACAGCTATTAAAGATCCTGAAAGTTTTTTGAAGAGCTACTTACAGAAGAACAAAATCGATCAGAAGCGAATTACTGAATTAGAGGATACTGTTACTCATCTTCGTGAGCAACTACTCAATATGGATTTGGTGATTGGGCGTATTGAATCAGCGCTAGAGCAAGGAATATATAGCAATGAAAAAGCAAATGAAAAGCTAATTATTCAACAGCAAGAAAAGCTTAGAATTGAGGATGAAATAGTTAAGCATGAGCAAGAGCTTAAACAATGGAGTTCAGTTGATATTCAGCTGAGAGAGTTAAAGTCCGTATCTGAACAATTAAAGTACCACATAGACAAATATGATAGAAAAGATCGAAAGCTTGTTTGTCAGCTATTGGTGCAGCGTGTTGAGATGTATAGAGAGCGACAGAGTAAAGGCTGGCATACTCATGCCAAAGTACACCTCGAGTTCAACCTCCTCAAGTTAAGCCTCAGTGCACTTGGGGGTGGAACCCTCAAAGCTCTTCCAAAAGACTCTAATCTGAAGAAAGATAGAGGTTCCCGTCTAGATGGTGCCGAAGGAGGGAGTCGAACCCTCATACCTTTCGATACACGATTTTGAGTCGTGCGCGTCTGCCATTCCGCCACTTCGGCTAAAGTGTGCTACCCGCGAGAGGATAGCATATCACTTTTTCTTTGCAATCAGTTTTTTTACTTCCTCAATTGCACGGTCTTTTTGATTGTCTTTATCTTGAGCAAAGGCTTCTTCATCTAGTTTTACTTCGATGTCTGGAGCTATCCCTTTATGATCGATGTCTTCACCAGACGGTGGAAACCATTTCCCTACGGTAATCTTCAAGCTAGCTCCATTCGCTAGCGGGTGAATCTCTTGAATAGTACCTTTGCCAAAGCTCTTTTCCCCAACCAACGTAGCACGTTGATTGTCTCGGAGAGCACCAGCAACAATTTCTGAAGCAGAAGCGCTGCCACTGTTGATTAATACCACTAGTGGTACATCGGGCATTACTGCTTTGCCAGTTACAGCTGTACTGTCTTGATCGGTACGTAAAATCTTTTTCACTGCCACTCCTTCTTTGAGAAAAAAGCTGGTGACATCGATTGCCGCATCGAGATAGCCACCTGGGTCCCAACGCAAATCTAGAATAACGCCCTTAGGCTTCTTTATTTTTAATTCTTCGCCAATAGCCCAGAGATTATTTTTGGTATCGTCAGTGAATTTGTGGATGCTGATAATTGCGATATCATCAACCATTTCATACTCGATTTCTTTGAGGTTAATGACATCTCTGGTGATTTCTAACTTGGTGGTTTCTTTATCTCCATCATGGATCACGGTCAGTATAACCTTGGTGCCTTGAGGACCCCGAATCTTGTCTACAGCTTGGCTTAAGTTGAAGTTGCTTGCTAAGTCGTCATTAATTTTATAAATAATATCTTTTGCCTTTAAACCAGCCTTGAAAGCAGGGGAGTCCTTAATGATGCCAGTGACAGTGAGATTACCCTCGAGAATACCTAGTTCTGCGCCTATGCCTTCAAGCGATCCATGCAAGCTGTCATTAAAGTTGTCTGATTGATCTGGACTCAAGAAAATAGTGTAAGGGTCTTTGAGTGAGTTGATCAATCCTTCAGCTGCGCCATAGACACCTTCTTGGTTATCAATACGATCTTTGAAATAAAAATTGTTTTTAATTTGATTCCAAGATTGATTGAGGATATTGAAATTCAAGTTAGTATTCGCGCTGCTTGAGGTAATATCACTGACAATACCAGGTGCCACTTGATTGGCCTTGGAAATGTAATTATTGTGTCCGACAATGTAGCCTAAGCTTAAGCTAAAGATAATGGCTATAGCGAGACTGACTCCTTTTTTCCATCGAGGTAAAAACATGGTTTAGAGTGAAAGAATGGTTGCTAATGTTTGGATGTTTTGAGTGTGACCAGTTTCAGGGGCTACGTCAACGATACAAGCGCTGAAAAGAATATCACCTTTTTCTTCGACTATATATTTTTCAGGCATTTGGGTGAGAAATTTACGGATAATGCTCTCTGGTTCAAATCCAATAATAGAGTGCTGTACCATACATCCTCCTACATCAGTAATGTAACTTGTACCTTTGCTTGAGATGCGGGCATCATTGGTTTGTACATGAGTATGTGTTCCGAAAAGATGACTTACTCTGCCATTGAAATAATGATAGAGCGTCTGTTTCTCACTGGTAGTTTCGCCATGGATATCCATAATCTTGATTGTAGCTTTTTGTACTTCAGGTTGACTCAAAATATGATCACCAACTAAAAATGGGCAGTCAATATCCATAGACATAAATCCTCGACACTGAAGGTTGATTACCGCAATACTAAAATCACCTTGAGAGAAGACGCGATAGCCCTTACCTGGGTTATTTACTGGGAAATTGGCCGGTCTCAATATAATTGGTTCAGCAGCATCTAATAATTCTAAAATATCATGATGTCGCCAAATGTGGTTGCCTGCAGTGAAAATGTCGATACCGCAGGCGAGTAAGTCGTGAGCATTCTCTTTATTGATGCCCATGCCACTGGTGACATTGTCACTGTTAGCAATGACGAAGTCTACTCCTTCTTCCTTGCGTAGTTTGGGCACCATGTGTTTTACTGCTTTACGTCCGGGTTTACCGATAATGTCGCCTATACAAAGAATTTTAGCCATGATCAAAAAGAAATAAGGTATTGCACTATATCAGCTTTTTCATTCTATGTATCCAATCTTAGTTAGTCTAGGACCAATTCATCTTTATAGCTTCGGGTCACTTTTCATTATTGGTATCGTCACCAGTTGGCTTTTGATGAAGTATTTGGTTGAAATCCATAGCTTGCTGATTCGCAACTTTTATGTGGGTATACCATGGTTGCTGGTAGGAGCTGGCTTTGGGGGGCGCGTGGGTTTTGTTTTGACCCATCTTGATAAATTCTATCGCAATTGGGGGGCTGTTTTTTCCATTTGGAATTGGTGGGGGGAGTGGGATTTGTGGGCAGGTTTATTAGGAGCTGCATTGGCAATGATACTATTTTGGATCAAGCACAATGAGCCTGTTTTTTTGTGGTTAGATGTTATGAGTATTACTGTCCAACCTCTCATCTTCTTTACCGCTTTTGGTTTACTGCTTAGTCCTATTGGATTAACTACTGAAGCTCTCGGTGGTCCTACTACCTTGCCATGGGGGGTAATGGTCGATGCAGTAGATTTGCCATTTGCCAATGTCCCCGTTCATCCATTGTTTTTCTACACGAGTGCAATGGCATTGATTACTTTACTTGTGCTGCTATATCTAAGACGTTGGGCTCCACGATATGTTGGTCGATTGTTTGCGGTGATGATGGTTCTGTATAGCGGTCTTTGGTCTATTCATTACTTAGTGCGGTGGCATGTTCCTAACACCTTATTTGGTTGGGACTTATTTCTCTTCAACCAAGTCCTCTATTTAGCAATTGCTATGGTTTGTGGGGTTTA
>CAZXKW010000004.1:13625-24012 GCA_964641565.1 uncultured Candidatus Peribacteria bacterium | reverse complement strand
ATCGTAGTCTCAGTTTCAAAAATGTTTTCCAAACTACTCAACCACCGAAACAGATTCTGCAACAATCCATTGGAGCAGATAAACCAACCAGCATTAGAACACTCAATGATGATCAAACACTGTTAACAGCACGCCTCAGTCCTGATCAGAACCAAGCATGGTATTTATTCGACCAACCAAGTACTAGCTTACTGAAGATTGATATAGCACCGGTGAAAAGTTGAAAGTGGAGAGTTGAGAGTTTATTTTAGCTAATTGATCGTACTAAGAACCATCAATTAGTTCATCCTGAGCAAAAAGTGGGGTGCCGGATGTTTCCCTTCAACAGGGCTCAGGACAAGCTTTCCGTTAAGTTAAGTTCAACATGAATTAGTTTTGCTAAACGCAATTTCTGCAACGTCCTCCTACCCGGAAGCCACTCTTAGTTGGTAAAACTCTCAACGTTCAACTCTCCACTTACAACTAAAATTCGCCATTCGCAATTTTGAATTCGCAATTAAGGTTGTGCTATTATTAACTCGTATTAACTTTTTTTGTATTACTACTAAGAATGTCCGTATCAATGGTGCAGTTACCGGTAACGAAATTCGTTTACTCAACAATGAAGATCAACAAATAGGTGTAGTTACCGTTGCTCAAGCTCTTGTATTAGCGCAGGAAGCTGGGTTAGATTTAGTAGAAATTGCACCAAAAGCCAATCCTCCTGTTTGTAAGATTATGGACTTTGGCAAATATATTTATCGCCAACAGAAGCTAGAACAAAAGCAGAAGAACAAAAATCCTAAAAATGAGATCAAAGGAGTACGTCTTGGCATCGCTACTTCACCACATGATCTAGAAATCAAAGCCGCACAAGCAAAGAAGTTCTTAAGTAAAGGCGCTAAGGTAAAGATTCAATTGATGTTTCATGGCCGTGAAATCAGTCGTAAAGAATTAGGCCGTGCAAAAATTCATGAATTCCTCACCTACCTAGAAGGTGAATGTCAGATAGAACAAGACATCATCAGCCAAGGCAAATTAATGTCGATGCTGATTAAACCGAACGGATAAACTTCAACTCAAGTTGAGAGTGGGAAGTTGCCACGAAGTGGTCCCTGTGGGAAGAGTTTTGCGAACTAAATTCAGGCCTCTGGCATCAAGCCTCAGGCCTCGTTTTTTATTCCCTCTCAAATTTGATTGACAGTCCGAAATAACATGATTACTATACCAGCGCTTATTTTTTGCTATGAAGCTCAAGACATCATCAACAGCTAAGAAACGGTTCGCCCGCACTGGCAGTAAGAAAAAGATCAAGTTTATGCGTGAAAAAGCCGCTAAGAATCACTTGCTCAAGAACAAATCTAAGAGACAGAAGAACTTAGAAAATGGTGGTGCTGTAGTGAATGAAACCAATGTGCGTGCAATTCGTCGATTATTACCTTACAGCTAATATATGCGTATCAAACGTGGTGTCGCTGCTCATAAGCGTCACAAGAAAATTTTAAAAGCGACCAAAGGTTACCGTGGTCTCGCTAGTAGAACATTCAAAATGGCTCGCCAAGCTTTCTTCAAGGCTGGTGAACATTCATTGATGGATCGCCGCAAGCGTCGTCGTGATTTCCGTAGTTTGTGGATTCAACGTATTAATGCAGCTTGCCGTATGAATGACATGAGCTACTCTCAATTCATTGCCAAGTTGCGTGCAAGGAATATTGAGCTCAACCGCAAAATGCTCTCAGAGATTGCTTTCAATAGCCCTGAAGCATTTACTAGTCTGATCAAGTCTCTTTAAACTTCGTAGATAAAGATCCGAGCATGATTTAGCTTGGGCACTGAAGGAATTACCTTTACCGGTTTCCACCCCTCAATTTCAAAGGCGTACGAGATAATCTTGGCGCCTTTTTTCATTTCATGACGATATTTATTGGCATTACGCGCCAAAGGTTTAACTAGCATATAGCACAACATTACATCAACCTTACTCAAGTCAGCATAATCACTGTTACGGAAGAAGAGCTGAATCTCTTTACGGTACTTACGAGTACGAAACCATGCCAAAGCATAAGCAATAAAGAACAATTCATAACCAACGCCCTTCACACCAGGTTGGTCCTGACAAGCTGTAATAAGCATCCTGGCATCACCACAGCCCGGATCCAGTACAGTCATCCCCTTTTTCAATTCAGCTGCTTTTACCATCTTATCCACAATTGCTTGCGGAGCCGGTACAAAAGGCGCCCCAATAAAACAAACATATGCGGTTAAGAGCAAAAGCAAAGCAGCTAAACCATACAAAGCAATCCAGAGAAAGAAGAGAAACATACATTGAGATTAATAAATCTATGCCTGAGCGTAAAAAACTCTTCCCACTGGGACCACTTTGGGCCACTCTTAGCTTTTTAATATCTGATCATCAAACGCTTGAGCAAATATCTTTATATTATTACATAAATTGGCAAACCAATCGAGTCCAAGCTCTTCTTTCTTGATCTTGAGGATTTGGCCAGAAATCATCCAACGAGGATTTTTAGCTAACAGCTTCATAATTTCTCTCGGCGTAGTGCGAGGTCCTAAAGCCAATTCAATCTTTTTCTGACGCTCAAAATACGTCTCCTTAATCGCCAGCAAATTAGCCTTAGTAGCATAAATCTTTAGCTCCAAGACTTTGAGTAGACTAAGGGCCTCAGTTGGCATCGGTCCAAATTTCTCTACCATTTCTTTTTCTAATTCAGCGAGGAGAGTGAGGTCATCACAGCTAGCGAGCTGTTGATAGAATTTGATCTTTTCGATGCGATCATCAATGTAGGCATCCGGAATAAATGCTGTTATCGGCAATTCAATTAACGTCTCTTCCTTAGGTTTGTTAATAAAATCAATCTGACTCTTACCAGATTTAAGATTCTCAACTGCTTGTTTGAGCAATCGGGTGAAATGAGTTACACCAATAGCATTAATACTTCCATGCTGACTAGCTCCTAAAATATCACCAGCACCACGAATCTCCAGATCACGCATAGCGATTTGAAATCCGCTACCCAATTCTGAAGCTTCGACAATAGCACGTAGACGCTTTTTAGCAGTATCATCCAGTTTCTGACTATGATACAAGAAATAAGCATATGCTTGCGTTTTGCTACGACCTACTCGCCCACGAAGCTGATATGCTTGGGCCAAGCCCAGTCTCTCCGCACTATCCACAATCAATGTATTAGCATTTGGTAGATCGATACCATTTTCAATAATCGTCGAACTAATCAGAACATCATATTTATGATCTTTGAATTGCAGAATTCGATTCTCTAAATCATCATTAGCCAATTGACCATGAGCTACAATAAATCGCGCCTCAGGTACTAAGGACTCTAATTTAGCTTTTACACTTTCAATAGTTTGTACTCTGTTGTGAAGGAAATAGATTTGTCCCTTACGTTCAAGCTCGCGCAAAATAGCTTCTCGGACAAATGACATACTAAATCTACGGACCTCAGTAAGCACTGGCAAACGTCCTGGTGGTGGCGTCGTAATAGTAGAAATATCACGTAGACCAGAAAGACTCATATTGAGTGTACGAGGAATTGGTGTCGCTGTTAAAGTCAAAATATCAACACTATGACGGAGTGCCTTTAATTTCTCCTTTTGTTTGACTCCAAAACGCTGCTCTTCATCAATAACCACCAAACCTAAATCGCGGAAAACAACATCAGATTGAAACAAGCGATGAGTACCAATAATGATATCCACATCACCCGTTTTCAACTTTGCCAAAGTAGCCTTTTGTTCAGCAGGACTATTGAAACGTGAGATCATGCCCACACGAACACCAAAAGCCGCCATGCGTTTCTGGAATGAATGGTAATGTTGATCAACCAAAATAGTAATTGGAGCCAAGACTGCTACTTGCTTGCCATTGATAAAGGCCTTGAAAGCAGCACGCATCGCCACTTCAGTTTTACCAAACCCTACATCACCACAAAGCAAGCGATCCATTGGACGCTGCTTCTCCATATCCTTAAGAATTTCTTGAGTCGCTTTTAACTGGCCAGGAGTCTCTACATAACCAAACCCAGCCTCAAACTCGCGCATGCGTTCATCTTCATGAGTATGAGCATACCCCTTGGCAGTCTCACGCAAGGCATACAATTCTAACAACTCTTTAGCTATTACCAAGCTTTCTTTACGTGCCTCTGAGGTTACTTTATTCCAATCACCAGATCCCAGACGAGTAAGAGGCGGGGCATTTTCACCTGTTGCACCAATATATTTATTGACCTTATCAGCCTGTTCTACAGGAACAAATAATTTATCCCCCTTAGCATAATCAAGCTGTAAATATTCACGAGTCACTTTGTCTACCGTCTTTTGAATTACTCCTTGAAAAAGCGCCAAACCGTGATCGATATGAACAACTAAATCTTGTGGATTGAGACTAGCCAAGAAGGCAGCATCTACTTGAGACTGTGAAAACTTCTTAGGTTTCTGAAATTGACCAAATATCTCTTGATCAGTAACTACCAACATTTTGAGATGTGCGTTCTGAAAAGCCTCCGGGAAATAAAGTACTTGGGAAGTAAAGGTATCGCCTAAGAGATTCTTGCCCATCTTCTTTTCAACTAGATGAACCTTGGTCAGGTCGGTATTGCTAAAGCCTTGGTCCAAAAATAATTGCCACAATTTCTCTGAATCCTCAGTAAATATCACCATTTGCCAGTCATCAGCGACTTTGTCTTGCAAGTTTTTTGTAAACTCTAATGGTGAATGAAAGCGCAACACCGAAGTAAAATGAAGATCAATGGTGCTACCATCATTGCTATCGTCGGCAAAAGGCATGTAATGGATACAAGCCTTTGATTCCGGCAAGCTTGCAGGAGTACTACCTACTTCATCCAGAATTACCAAACTATCTTTAAAATAGTTAGCTAAGGACGCATTGTATCCCTGTGTATCCACTGGGAAAATAGCCACTTCAGTATGTTCATCCCCCTTTTCTTGAGTCTGCGTATTGAAATAAGAAATAGTCTCGACACAATCATCAAAGAGCTCAATGCGAATAGGCTGACTACTATTTACTGGAAAAATATCAATAACACCTCCACGCTTGGCATAAAAACCAGGATCCAAAATCAACCCATTTGCAGCTTGATAACCGCTATCAATGAGATGATTAAAAAATTTAACAAACTGAATACTCTTACCTTTCTTGATAGTAATTTTAGCTTTATCAATATCATACTGAGTAGGCAACCTTAGTTGAGCATATACTTCAGGAGTAGTTACTAAAAAAGGCTTTTTACCATCAGCCAACATAGATACCAAACGCATTACCGTCAGATGATTAGCCCCAGTAATTGTCGCTTCATTCAAAATGAAAAAGTCGGGTATTTCCCAAAGCACACCATCTGATGCCAAATGCTCTAATAAAGAAGCATCGTCACACAACCACAAAACAGGTTTTTGTAATGACTTGTTGATATGATAAGTAGCTAAAAGTTTGCTAGCAGCACTAGCAACCCCGGTCATGTGTAATACCTGACCAGAAGCTAACTTCTTGGCATATTGTGCAAACGGCAAAGCCGCGAGTTCGCAAACTGGGACGGACATTAGATACGTCAAAATACTGAATGCGGAAAACCAAACACAGCGGGAGTATAGACACGAATACATTTTGCTGCAAGCAAAATGTAAGTGGAGAGTTGAAAGTGGAAAGTTGCCCCGAAGGGGTCCCTTTGGGAAGAGTTTCACTCTAGTATGCAGAGTGTCGATCAGGCCCTTTCCCCCCTAAGGCTCAGGATTAAGATGAGTCCAGTGAGCACCAATTCGCCATTCGCAATTCTGAATTCGCAATTTTAAAAAGGGTGTTTACTGACATTCAGAAATGCCATATCCTTTGGCTGTACTTAGAACTGACTTTATTATTATGCTTTTTAGTAAAAAGATTGCTATCGATTTAGGCACGACAAATACTCGTATTCACTTACAAGATCGGGGAATTATTGCCCAAGAACCATCCATTGTAGCGGTATCCGATCAAAAAACTATTTTAGCTATTGGTGAAGAAGCTAAAATCATGTTGGGACGCACTCCTGAAATGATCAGTGCTCATCAACCATTACAAGATGGCGCTATTGCTGACTACCGTGTCACAGAAGGCCTCTTACGACACTTTATTAACAAAGCTGTTGGCCGGTTTCGCATATTCAATCCTGAAGTGATGATTGCAGTATCAGCTGGAATCACTAGTACAGAACGCCGAGCAGTAATTGATGCGGCAGTCTCTGCTGGCGCCCGTGAAGCATACCTCATCAAACATCCTCTCGCTGCTGCTATCGGAGCGAATATTCCTATTGCTGAACCAGTAGGCAATTTCATTGTAGATATCGGTGGAGGTACTACCGAAGTCGCAGTCATCTCATTAGGAGGTATAGTAGTATCGGAGTCAGTCCGCGTGGGAGGTAATAAATTTGATCAAAGTATCGTGGAATACATTCGCAAACACTACGGACTGTATGTCGGTCCTCGCACCGCTGAAGAAATAAAGATTACTATCGGCAGCGCCATCCCACTTAAAGAAGGTCTCAGAATGAATATTCGTGGCCGAGACTTAGTAACTGGATTACCTAAAGTAATTGAAGTAAGCACCAACGATGTAGTAAAAGCAATCAGTGATGAGTTGGAAAAGATTATTTTGGCCATCAAGAAGGTGCTAGAACAAACTCCACCGGAACTCAGTGCAGACATTATTGATCACGGCATTGTTTTAACTGGAGGAGGCGCACAGCTCCGCAATATTGCGGAACTCATCAGTCGACATACAGGTGTGCCTACGGTCGTAGTCGATGAGCCAATGCTCTGTGTAGTCCGTGGCGTAGCAGCAGCTCTAGAAAATCTAGACTCTTACAAGCGTAGTCTAATCGGTAGCAAGCATCGCTAAAGTCATTCATGAAAAAATCCCCTCTTTTTTATCTCACTGGAGCATGGTTAGTTTTACTGCCCTGGCATGCTTTTTTAAAGACCTGGCTCTCCAGTTTATTTTTAGGCAGTAATGCTGATTATCTACCAACTCTCAGCAATATACTCAGCACTTGGAAAGAAGGCTTACTTTTAGTACTTCTGATTGGGAGCTTATGGCAGGCACGAAAAAGTAATTGGCAGCTATGGTTGAAACAACCAAGCACTATTATTCTTGGTCTTTACATCATGAGCTTAGTCATATTCGGCACCTTACATACGCCTGATTGGAAAACGTGGTTATTGGCACTGCGAACCGACCTTTTATTTGTTCCAAGCTTGATTTTTGGCATTGCTTGCCAGTTTATATTTGATACAGAACAAAAAAAACAGCTCTTGAAATGGACCTGTTATTCATTACTAATCGCAACCAGTATCGGTATAGTAGCATGGATGTTTGCACCCGATATAGGCCTGCATTTTGGCTATAGCCCTTATGAAAGCTCTTATGTAGAAAACAAACCATTGCCAATTTATCACTGTTTATTCATTCAAGATCATTGCATCCCTAGGTTACAAGCAACCTTTTCTGGACCAAATCAAGCTGGCGCATTGATGGCACTCCTTCTAGGACTAATGGCAATAGTATTTCAATTCAGCTGGTGGTTACTTATTCCCCTCTTTGCTTTAATCATCACATTTTCACGGTCAGCACTGATTGGTGTCATTATTGCCTCAATTTATTGGATACCTCGAAAATGGCTCTGGAAAAGTGGCCTAATTGCAGTCATACTTTTAGTTGCTATTCTTTTTTGGAAACCAGATCTAATTACGCACGGATTGTCATCTGTAGAACATTGGGACAAAACCAATGCTGGGATTGAACATATTATCCAAGAACCATTAGGCAGTGGACTAGGCACAGCCGGTCCTGTATCTAGGCGAGTCTTTGGTGAAGAAAAAGCACTGATTAGTGAAAATTGGTATCTACAAATAGGTGAAGAAGCAGGCATATTCAGCCTCTTACTCCTCCTTCTTTATACAGGTTGGCTAATCAAAGACTATTTACATCAGCCTGATAGACAGACAGCACTGATTGGTGGTGTGCTTTTGGCTTTGAGTATTCAAGCGCTCTTTCTCCATCTATGGGAAGACAGTATGGTCACTATACTTGTCTGGTTTTGGGTAGGTCAAAGCATTATACAAGCTAAAAAAACCTAGAAACAAAGCGCTTAATTGCCTCAGGATCTTTGGCTGATTTACAGGGGGTCAGGAATTTAATTAAATCCGCACGTTGCACAGTAATTTCACCACGTTCAATTTCACCCAAAGCCTTTAGTGTTGCTAGAGGGTCCCTATTAGTCACAGCATGAGCAATATCTTCATCTGTATAGCCTAGCTGAGACATTAATAAAAGACGAATCTCTTTAGCTAATTGCTTTCCATCATCAATTGATGGGATCACTTCTTTAGCATCAACTTTTGGGACTGTCATATCTTTTAGGTTAAAAACACAAGGCAGCAATCTACCAGAATGAAATGACCAAAACAATATTTGATTAAAACACACAGAACAGGGATAAGTTGAGAGTAGAAAATTTACTTCATTTTGTAGAATCCTAAAACTTTTCATTGATCAAGCTTTCGTTGGTACTTTAAATTTAGATTCTAGATTTTCGATTTTAAAACCTACAATTAAGCGTTCGCAAAAATTCAGGCATCGAGCCTCAGGCTTCAGGACTCTCAATTCCAGCATTCTCCCCTTATCTGCTCAAATCATGCCAGATACGAGCTCCTGTTACGACTACAAATATGGCAATGATAAAATAAATACGGTAGCGGTAAATAAAATACTGCATAGTAGCTATTCAGGAATACGAGCCTTTACGCTCACTTCACATCCATAATGTTCAATCAGCTCTTGTTGCAAAGATGCTGCCCGGGTAATGGCATTGGCAATATTAGCTTGAATAGTAGCACGATGATCTTTATTCTCAGTGTCAGTGAGAGCTACGAGGTAATTGAGACTAATCTGACTATTACGAAAGTCCGTATTGAGTGTGCTCGGCTTCACTGGATCAGTGAACAAATAGCGATAAAATTCCGGGAGCTTTTCCTCTGGAATAGTGGTAAGTGGTGCAGTAACTAATAAGTAACGTTTGTCTGTAACAAATATCGTAATGAGTGCTTTTTGGTTATAGAGCTGCCAATTTTCATACCCATTACGAGTAATTTCCGGATCAAATTGTGCACTACGGATAGCCTCTTCTACAAATACAGCCAATGAACTCAGGGGTGCTAAAGTAAAATAGGCATCAGTATTCACTTTTTGCCCACAGCGAGGACAGTAAGTAGTTTTTTCAAAAAATAGTTGTGGACAAGCGGCGCATTTTACACAGTACACTCGCTTTTCATTGCCTTCAAAATATTTCAAAGCTTGTTTCAACTTCTCTAAAGGAATAGCAAAACTAATATTTTCTGCTTTATCAAATTTACAGCTTGTAATACCTAAAATATTACCATTTTCATCTACCAAAGGACCACCGCTATTACCGGGATTCACAGCAGCATCAGTTTGAATATATTCTCTACCACTCAACACTTGCTTAGTAGCTGATACGATTCCCTCAGTAATACTCATTGGACGACCTAAAGGAAAACCAATCACAGTTGCTCGCATCCCTGTTTTTACTTGTACACCATGATCAAGATTAGCTTCGGGAAATTGTAGATCAGCATCCAAGGACAAGAAAGCGATATCATCACCAATATCTGCATATACTATTGGTGCCAGCATACGAGTTCGATTAGGCCACTCTACCACTGCCTTGGTGCTGCCACTGATTACATGTTGGTTGGTAACCACAATTTTATGCTTCTTTAAGTAGAATCCACTCCCTGAGCCGGTGGAAGTAATCACTTTTACAATCAATTTACTTGTATCAAGTAGAGTTGAGTTCATAGTCTAATGATTAAAAAGTGTAGCCCAGAAGCCATTAGGCAAGGTACGCATTCTTCGCACTTCTTGAATAGCTTTCCATAGTTTTTGGTCGGCCTTATCCCAAGGGTTCCCACTCGCTTTCAACATATGATGGACAACACATTGTTTCAAAAATGGCGGCAAATCATAATAGTATGGCAAACGGAACCAAAATAAAAGGATATAAATTGACGAATAGATCTCACCTGGTGTCTCTTTGACCAAATAGTCATGACACAGATTGAGATCCTTTTGAATTGCTGATAATTCAGCTTCGGGACGATCTCGGAAAAGTAAATGTGGCGTATAAATACAACTCAAAAATTCCTCTTGAGTAAATGCACGATACTTGGCTAAAAGATCAGCTGCACGACGAGCCTTTTCTCGAGATGGAGTATCTTCAGTAAACTCTTCCACGTCCCCCAAAATTTCACGGCGTAAACGTCCACGTGGGTTGAGAGCAAAATCCAAATACCGAAGTGT
>CAZXKW010000004.1:4501-13615 GCA_964641565.1 uncultured Candidatus Peribacteria bacterium | reverse complement strand
GACTCCCAATGTTTTTGCTCAAAGTAAGAAATATATTGTTCCAACTGACTCAATTGCTGTTGGAAAAGAGGCCAAGCTTGATCCTTCTTATTACTAGCCAAGGGGTAAGTAAATGGCGTCTCGATCAAGGTAGCGTCTAATTCTCGAGCCCACTGCTCAGCATAGACATCAGCCTTGGTAGCCATCTGCTTCATAGTGTCATAGACCTTGTTGGGATGACACAATGCCAGTGGACTTTCGTAATAGAAAAAGAATTGGCTATTTTGATAATTTACTTGAGCCAAAGCAAGCTCATACATATTGAGTTTAGCAATCTGATGCATCAACCCAATAGAAGGATTGTCAGTACGTAAAAAAGGAACTTTAAGTTCATATCGATCTGGCGTAATCGTTATATGTAGCTGGGCACAACCATGAGGAATAATAATCTCTTTATGCCCATTCTCATTTTTCACAGTTATCTCTTTCGGATTGAGATAAACTAGCAATTGATCAAATACCTCAGCATATTTACCGGCCTCAAAAGCGTCCAAAGCTTTCTTCCAGGCTTTTTTCTTAACCGAAGTAGTACGATAGCTCAGTAGCGGCTTAGAATAGATAGGTGCGTTTTGCATAAGAAAAATTTCTTCCGAAGTATAGTAAAGTGATTAGGATAAGTAAAAGGATAATTACTATCTTCAACTTAGCTAACCTTAGTCTTCTACGAGTATTGACACGAGAAGGAATAAGGAAGGGATGAGACTTAGACGAAGACTCGTACCGCAGATAAAGCGGTACTCGTGGTGACCCTGAGAAGAATCGAACTTCTATCTAGGCCTTAGGAGTGCCTTGTTCTATCCATTGAACTACAGGATCATTTTTTGAATTCAGAGATCAGAATTCAGAATGCAAAATTTTATTTTAGTTGTTTTTAAATTTATTCCTCACATTCTGAATTCTGCATTCGTAATTCTGAATTTTTAAATTAGTTGCTTTTGAATTCTTCGTTTTCTTCTTCCTCGTCGACTGAATCTCCGGTCTCTAATACATCGACACCCGTGTGGCGATAGAGTTGATAATAGAAGAATTCAGTGAGACCACTAAAGAAGCCGATACTAAACCACATGATAATCGGCAAACCGAAGAATAATGCCAACTCTCTACCTAAGAAATAGACGAGAGAGGTAATACCCAAACCTAACAATAAACTAATAAAGGCGCCATACACATCTACAATAAATTCAGCTGGGCGTACCGTAGCTCCACTAAATACCAAGATAGAACCCATTGCTGAACTAATTATATGCACAAGGGCTACTACCAGCATGAGATTGATATCAACTGACTTGGCAATGAAATACGCTGGTATACAAACTACAAAAATCACAATATTCATGATTGCTACCTGCAACAATCCTCGATAAGGATTGTCGTACTTGTCTTGATCACACATACTCATTAGAAAAACACTCAGACCATTACCAATTAAATTGGCCAGAAAAAGCACACTGATTCCCATGAAGATAGCAAATGGAGAAACAAAAGCGGTCGGATCAGAAAGTGCATTGAGTAATGAACCAGCTAAAATAATACCAATCAAAACAATCAATCCTCCGGCTAATCCACCCACAATGCCGGCCAACATGCGATAAAAAACAATTACCCCTTCAAATTTGCGTGGCCCAAATGAATATTCGTGATTCTCCATAGAAATACATAATCTTTAATATTGTAGCACACCTGAGGAAGAGAAAAGAGCAAAGATCAGAACTCAAAGATTTGGCATTTGCGAATATCTGATCTCTGCACTCACCTCTTTGATCTTTATTATCAGCTTCTCCACTTCACAAACCATAATATAGTCTCAAAGTAATTCCTGCTGATAGGCATTGCTGTAAACAGTGGATAGAAGGCAAAGAAACAAAGTACAAAAGCGCACAAGATGACTACTACTACCCATCGCCACCTTGGTTTCTGAGCTAACAGCCAGAGATTGTATGCAAGTAAAAGCTGCCACACGGTAGCCACACCCATGAAATAGTACAGAAATGAAACTCGGTTAATAAAAACCCAAGGAATATACATCAAGATAGAACTGTACAATAAACATTTTTGCCACAGATCTTTGGGCCAGATGAAAAAGAGCGTAAATAAAAATGAGGCAAAAGCTGACCACCAAATAAATGGTGTGCCCATGGTCAGAATGCCCTTAATCATACCAGCGGCATCTTGTTGATAATAGTACCAAATAGGTCTAATCATCAGAGGCCATGTCCACCATGTTGAACCATAAGGATGCGTATCTTTGAGATTTTTATTGAACAAAAATGATTGATTGTGCCACTCTCGGAAACCATCCCAGAAATTGTGAAATGGAACGTAAATATCTTTACTTAATTGAGCCCAATTGGCGCCTTCGCCAATAAAAGTCACAACGTAGGTCAAAGCTGCCAATACCAATGCCCCGAGCACACTCAGCCATGTCCAACGTGAGATGTTTTTTTCTTTACCAGTCCCACAATATTGCTGCCAACACTTACAGAGAAACCAAATACCAGCCAAAATAACACTAGCTAAACCCAACCATTTCACGCCAATAGCACAACCAGCAAAGATACCTGAAAGCAAAATAAACAGCGCTTGTTTCAATTTCTTTTTTTGGTCGAGGGCAACAACAAATGTGTAAAAAGAGGTAAAAACAAAAAAGTACAATATTCCATCCATTAAACCTAATCGGCTATAGATGAAAAGCAATCCATCAAAGCCCAATACCACCAAAGTAATAAAAGCAGCCTGCCACGATTTCGTTACACGGCTGACCAATAACCACATTATTGTAAGTAATCCGACACCGCTCAAAAAGGGCACAATTCTCCAACTAAACGTGTAAACACAAGGATTAGTCACGGGACAAAGCAAAGTCTGAGCAGTAACTCCCGCTTGTTCATAAGGGGCAGCAGTGTGATAACCAAATAACCACTCTGCAAGAGCAATAAGCCATTTAGCCAGAGGTGGGTGAATATCAAAATATCCCTGACCAGCTAAATACTTTTGAGCATCCAAGGGAAAGTACACCTCATCAAATACCACCTCAGCTGGTTGAGTAATATGCCATAAACGTAGTGCAGCTAGCATTAGTAAGAGAGCGCTCCCCGCGATATACCAGGGATCTGCCTTGAGCAGACGCTGATACCAGTATTGGAAAGAAAGTTTTTTCATAGGGGATGTATATGCCTCCACCAAGATAAGCCGGATTCTGTCTCCTCCTACAAGTGTAAAAAGATGACTACTATCTATCTGGTCCCATTTTCACAAACGGGCTCATGCAGTGGGCGAAAGAAGTCTTGTGAAGCGAAGAGATTCTTCTTTCTCCATTCCACCTTGCAGCTCATAGGGTTTACCGATGCATCTCATTCACATGAGAGATTTCCCCTGAAGGGAACTTTTCACCTTTCGCCACGAACCATAACAGTTCATGGCTAGTATTGTCTCTGTGGCACTATCCCTCAGTACTATGTTTACCAGAGCACTGGATTCCTGTTAGGAATTATGATGCTTCCCTGCTGTCCGGACTTTCCTCTCTATTATTGCTAATAGAGCAGTAGTCTTTTGGTAGAGGCGGTGAAATTCTAGCGCATCGAGTTGAAAGTGGAAAGTTTCACTCCAGCGAGCATCAAATAGTCATTTGCAATTCTGAATTCGCAATTTCATTTTCCCTTCGGAAAAGGTATAATGGATAGAACATAAAAATAAATGCCGATTCTTCTGACGATATTTAACGACTTGTGGCAGTGGACGCAAGAACTCGCTGTCTGGATTTGGATGCATCCAAGTGTTTTGGTATTGATTGGCAGTGGGGCCTTGATACCAGCGTGTTTTTGGTTTTGGCTTTACTATCGTCAGGTGTACATGGACAAAGACGATACTAAGTTCATGGTAATCACTTTTTTATGGGGCACTAGTTCGGTGTTGATTGTTCTTATGGTTAATTACTTCAGCAAGATCTTATTGGGCATAGATTTAGCTGACATCGTACAGGATGCTAGTCGCAATGGTCAGGTATGGTTAGTTATTGTTGGCTTCATGATCTTGGGAGGACTAGAAGAATACGCAAAATTTTTGATCATAAGCCGGATCAATAATAAACAGGTCAGCTTTAACCGTATTGTTGATGGCATCGAATATGCTATCGCTGGAGCGCTGGGTTTTGCATTTCTAGAAAATATCGCCTACTTCGCTGTAGCGGCAAATGAATATGCTCCTGGTGGACTAAGTAATATCTTGGCACTCATTACCAATGTAAACTTCATCCAAGTAGTAATTGCCAGAAATAGTGGAACAATGCTCATGCATACCATCTTTTCTGCTTTCATTGGATATTATTATGGTAAGGCAAGAGTACTAGAGCTAGAAGCAGAAATCAGTGAAAAGAAAAAGCTCCATAATTATCTCTTGGTGAAAGGCGTACAAAGTCGAGTACAACGTTTGAAAGCACTTTGGCAAAATCACCACTTCCCCATCCCTCACAGCATCCGCATACGCAAGGACGAGCTCATTGCTGAAGGACTTATAGTTGCCATGATATTGCATGCTCTCTACAACTCACTACTGCACTTTGATTTGGCATGGATTATTGCGCCAATAGTAATGCTTGAGTTCGGCTTAATCATGTATGAATTGCATCTTGAGAAGAATCTCTATGTCTATGACCTTGAAAAAGCTGAACGAAATGAAATTCGTCTAGAGCTCAGACAAGGAGCTTTGCAAAAAGCTCTTTCAACTGGTAAGAAAGTTCAAACATCAAGCAAAATACCTACCAATCGAAAAACAGGCTAGTATACGGTTCTAACACCCAAGATTTCTTTCATTTCTCCTCTAGTAACTACTGTAGCACCAGCTGGGAAAAAAGGATTTTTAATCAGTCGAGCTAATTTCACCGTGACTAATACTTGCTCAAGAGCATCATAAATCCCTCGCAGCATAGTCCAAGCTGAAACAATGTCAGTTGGAAATTTACTGTGCAAACCATGACAGTCTCGAATTAAAACAGCTTGTTTAGTGATACTTTCCCAAGCTTCACGTTCTAATCCGACCATACGCTCTTTCTGAGGAAATAATTCATCATTGAATAAGCTCCAGATAGCTCTGTTAATTTTATCCAATGTCTGATGATACAGCGCAATATTATTTGCTCGAATATGCTGATTAACTTCCAAGGCTCCAATTTGTTCAACTACTAACGACTCAATTAAACGCTGTAATCCGTCTAAATCTGTTACAGCACTCTCTGAGACTTTATCTGGGCTTTGTCCAAATTCAGCCATTTTTTTAAATTAAAGAGAATATTAAAACAAAATATCAGCACCTAGTCAACAAACTAATTAACTACCCATATACTTAAACTGACTAGTGAACGCTTCTTTTTCTTGTAGAAATGTTCCATTCTTGATTGATGCACGAATGGTGCGGACTTGGTTGAAGAGAAAATGCATATTATGCATGCTACAGAGCCGTGCTCCCAAGATCTCATTTTCAACTATCAAGTGACGGAGATAACTCAAACTATAGTTCTGACAGGTATAGCAGGTACATGTTTCATCAATAGGTGCATCACTCAGACGATACATCGACTTTTTCACATCAATTCTTCCGGTTGGCGTAAACACGCCACCATGTCGACCAATACGTGTTGGGAGTACACAGTCAAACATATCGACCCCCCGGTGAATCGCCTCCCAGAGATCTTCTGGTGACCCCATTCCCATCAAATAGTGTGGCTTGTTCGCAGGTAAGTGGGGGGCGATAGTATCTAATACTCGATAGGTAGACTCTTTGGACTCTCCTACAGCAAGACCACCAATTGCTATCCCAGGTAAATCAAAGCTACTGATAAACTTTGTGGACTCGACTCGTAGCTCGTCATAAGTCACTCCCTGAATAATGGGAAATAATGCTTGTTCTTTTGGCTTCTTTTGAGCTGCTACGCAGCGAGCCAACCAGCGGTGTGTTCTCTCCATTGCTTCACGTGCATAAGCAAAATCAGCTTTTCCTGGAGCACATTCATCAAAAGCCATAATTATATCGGCACCAATATTCGCTTCAATCTCCATTACCCGTTCTGGAGTGAAGTAATGCCTCGAACCATCATGAATTGACTGAAATTCCCCGCCATTTTCGTCAATTTTAGTGATCTTTTTTAAACTAAATACCTGAAAACCACCCGAATCAGTCAGAATCGGTCGATCCCAGCGCATCCAGCGATGCAATCCCCCTTTATCAGCAAGGAATTGATCCCCTGGCCTAAGAAATAAATGGTAGGTATTACCCAAAATAATTTCGGCACCTAATGTTTTCAACTCTTCTGGAGTAAATGTCTTTACCGTAGCTTTAGTCCCTACTGGCATAAAAACTGGTGTCTCTATTTCACCATGGGGAGTAGAAAAAATACCGGTACGGGCATAGGTGCCCGTAACTGGACTGCTAGTAATTTGAAAATCAAACATAATTGGGTACAGGTAAAATTGCTTCTTGGTTATCTGCTTTGATTTCTATTGGTGTCTCGAGATCACGAATAATGACCATATTTTCTTCAGCCTTGATTACTTGGGTGATTGGCAACATCAGCTCATGAGCTAAAGGACGAAGCTGATGATTGACTATCATCAAATTGGTAATCTGTCCGGTAGTAATATCAAAAGTAAAATCGCTTACCTTGCCCACCAAAACACCACTTTCAGTCTTACAAATTGCTTTTTTGAGATCAAAATATTGCATCAAAACCTCTTCAAGTCTAATCAGTTCTTCAGGTTCGCTGAGACTATCTTCTGATTGGACATACCAAGCATTACTGATCTCCAATATATCCTGCCACAGCACTAGCTTTCGCTTTCGAAGACCAATCTTCACCCAGAGAGCTGCAATATGGAAATCTTTCCAATCAATTACAAAGCTGTGAGGGACGGCTATCATTGTTTCTCCTACCACGCTCACTATAGGCAAATAAATAGTCGTGGAGTAATTTTTTTTCATAATGCTGATCTAGTACCTCGATGCAAAACCAATGCCAGAATATGGTGAAAACCAGCTTGACGCAAGACAGCAGCACATTCAACTAAGGTGGTACCCGAAGTAACGATATCGTCAATCAATAGAATTAAATTATCCTGAGCTAATAAGCTGGCAATCTCGTTATCAACAGCAAAAGCAGCCTGAAGATTTAGCTGTCTTTGACCTTTATTCAAACCTACCTGGGTGGCGGTATACCTCGACCTCTTTAAAAGAGGTCGCATCTCAACTGGCCAGGTATTCACTAGCAAATGCGCCAGTTCTTCTGCTTGATTGAACCCTCTTTGCCACCGCTTAAACCAATGAATTGGTATTGGCACCAAGGTCACTTTTTCGGTAGTAGTCATGACTCGCGTAAAGGCATCACTCCAAAGAGATTGAAGCATCGACCCTGCCCCGAGATATCGCTGATACTTCCATGCAAAAAGTAGTTTACTAAGAATTGACGATGGATCTTGAACCGCAATACACACCTCTAACTGATCTAACTTATAAATAGTCACGTCTGTAAGCAAATTTGCCCGCCACTGTTCATGACAGAGATAACACAACCATCCAGCTGTAGAACCACAGTTCACACAGCATGGTGGAAAGAGCAAAGAATTGAGATAAGCAAAAAAGTTCATTGTTTTTGCTTATCTTACTTGCTCAAATATGAAATTTTAGAGCTTCTTAGTCATGTACGTCCCCTCAAGCTGATAACCTAATTTACGATAGTATCCACGAACCCCGACGCCACTGATAACAGCGATTTTAGGAATTTTTTCTTTTTGAACAATTTCATCAACAGCTGCCATCATCATGCGACCATAACCAATATGCTGGGACGCACCGGTTTTGCGCTCTTCAAGCGGAACTGCTTCTCCATAGGTATGAACCTCACGAATAATGGCACTATCCGTCAGTTCTCGAATAAAGTGCTTTTTGCCAGCAATGGTATGATACGGAATGCGAAGACGAAGGTGAGAATACAGTATATCTCGATCATTGTTTTCAATACTAATAAAATATTCTAAACCCTGAGAAGCCTCGTATTTTTCAATGTACAGGTGAGCATCATTGATATCATGCGGACGATCGCGTACCTCACGACAACGAATGCATTTACAACAATAGCCCTTTTTCTTCATTGCTGCATGCACGAGCTCACGAAAATTTGTGTAATGGCTACCATCTAATACATTTGGCTGCGGAATATCACGGCCCAAACGAACTATACGTACCCAGTACGGAATATCCTTTTTCACTTCAGTAAGCATCTCAATCAACTCCTCATCGCTATAGGTATGAAATTTTCCCTGATCATACCAATCTTTCAGTTCAGCATCGATAGTAACGACACATGGATAAATCTTCACTTGGTCAGGCTTGAATCCAGGATCTGTCCACAAAATTCGATACATTTCCTGGTCACGTTTCAAATCACTACCCGGAAGGTTGGGCATCGTATGATAATGCACTTTAAATCCAGCTTCCTTCAAAAGAAATGTGGCTTCTTTTGCTTCGGCATTACCATGTCCTCGTTTGGTCAGCTCATTGACATCGTCATAGACGCTTTGAACACCTATTTCTACTCGAGTGCCCCCCAGTTTTCTTAAATGAATCACTTCATTTTCATTGATATAGTCAGGCCTTGTTTCGAAAGTAATACCGATACAACGGATTTGAGCAGTTTCATTAACCAACATTTCCTTAGCCAAAGTAGTTGTTTTTTTAATTGAAGATGTAAATTGTTTCACAAATCTCAGTCCCTCAGCCTGCATCAAAGGGAATTCATTCATAGCCTTAAGTGCCTTGCGTACTACACTACTTTGATAAGATCTTGGTAAAAAAGAAAACGTCCCTCCCATTACAATCAACTCCACTTTGTCTACCGTATGGCCCCCGGTACTCATTGCAAAAAGCCTTTTGGCCATTTGGCGATAACTATCCCACCCTACGGTGATCGCTCGCAAAATCCAAAAACTGGGAAAAACAGGGGAGTTGCAAAAAGCGCTAAAAGACCACGGGGTCCGTGGAGGATTAACCGCGCGGAAAATGGCCGATGTGCTCACGGGGAAGGCTGATCCT
>CAZXKW010000004.1:4135-4491 GCA_964641565.1 uncultured Candidatus Peribacteria bacterium | reverse complement strand
TGGTTTGGTTAGAATGGGAATCGGAGCAACTCCAGACAAAGTACGAATAGCACTTTTCTTGAGAATACGAGGAATCCACTCATGTTTAGGTAATGTGCCTTTAGCAATTGCTTCTTGGTAGGCGCTAAGAATAATCGTTTGCGCTGGACAAGGTACCTGAAATTTACGCGCAGCTTCACGCTTGTACTTATCAATCAAGATCCGGTCCTTTGTACCAGTTTTGATGATTTTTTCTAGTACATAGATGCTAGCCTCATAGAGACTTGGCGTCATTTTCTGATATGCTTTCTGTGGTACTGATAGCTCCATATGCAAAATCGCGATTACAAAACAGATTTACAGTGTGTGTACAATAA
>CAZXKW010000004.1:0-4125 GCA_964641565.1 uncultured Candidatus Peribacteria bacterium | reverse complement strand
CAGCCACTTTTCAAAAACTCGCCACTTTATTTGGCCTGAAATGTATGCATTTTTGCCTTATCTCCAATCAGGATCTCATATAATAGATATTGGCTGTGGCAATGGTAGATTGATTGGCATGCTTAAAGATAAAGGTTGTACATATGTAGGCATCGATCAATCTGATGGATTGTTAGCAGAAGCCAGAAGACTATGGCCCGGTTATAGCTTCGAGCAAGGCGACATGGAAGTCTACCACTATGGACGCGACCGCTTCGATGCTGCTTTCTTCATCGCTAGCATTCATCACCTAACTACCAATGCTGCGCAAACAAAAACATTACAAAGAGTATCGCAAGCCCTCAAGCCAAACGGCTACATTTTCATTACTACCTGGAATATGTGGCAGCCAAAGTATCGCCAATACATCCAAAAAGAACCCTTTCATCATAGTTATATTCCATATAATAATAGTCGAGATGTCAGTCATCGTTTTTATTATGCTTTTACGAAAACTGAATTAGTAAAAGTATGTAAAGATGCTGGGCTCAAAATTGTTGATATTTGGTATAGCAATAAAGATCAAAGGGTCACTAAAGCAGATGGGAGAAACATTTGTCTGATCGCTCAAAAAGTTAGCGCTTAGCTGGTAAAACCTGATAAGCTTTTACAATACCATGAATCAATAACAAGGTGTCGATGAGAGAAGTGATTTGATCGACACTAGTCACTTCTAGAACAAGTTCATCGATGATTAATCCTTGTGCATTGGGGGGCAGCACTTTGATAGTAACCAAATTGATATTGTACTTAGCTAGCTCCATCAAAATATCCCGAAGTAAACCAACTCTATCCATAAACTCTACCATCAAAACAATCTCATAACGGGTAATTGTGCCAGGTTTAAGCCAACTCGCATGCACCAAACGATCAGACGAAAGTGATTTTACACATCGACAATCAAGCTTATGAATAGTCACTCCCCGGCCCCTAGTGATATAGCCGACGATTACATCAGGATTTTTAGGCACACAGCATTTTGCAAAAAGAACCATCACATCTTTCTCCCCTTGAATATATACTTGTTGTTTATCTAAAGGCGCAGCCACCTCCCGAGGAATAATTTCTTGCCCCTGCAGTAGCTCAGCATCAGAAAACAGTCTCTTCAAAATTGCTCGTTGAGAAAGCTCACCCTCGCCAACAGCAACCAAAACATCTTCGAATGATTTGTATGAAGGATACATCTCCAATACTGCTGCTTTTTTCTCCTCACTAAGATCAGTGATATGCCCCTTACCAAAGAAGACTAATTCTCTTTCCAATAAATCGCGACCAGAATTGAGATTTGCATCGCGATCCTGCTTACGGAACCAACTTTTGATTCTACTTTTTGCCCTGGCAGTAGCTACGATTCGCAACCAATCCCGCTTAGGACCGGTAACTGTTTTACTAGTCATTATTTCCACCACATCCCCTGTTTTGAGTGGGGCTTCCAAGCGTACAATTTTACCATTTACTTTGGCACCATGGCAGCGATAGCCCACATTACTATGTACAGCAAAGGCAAAATCAATCGCATTTGACCCCTCAGGAAGATCTTTTACTTCTCCATCTGGCGTAAAAACAAAAATACGTTGGTGAAAAAGGTCAATTTTCACCCCTTCGATAAACTCATTATTATCTTTGATGGACTCTTGCAGCTCACGAAGGCGCTCGAGCCAGTCCATATTATGGCTATCCATATTACGAGTAACTCCTTTGTCCTTATAAAGCCAATGGGAGGCATAACCATGCTCAGCCTGATCATGCATTTGCTGAGTGCGAATCTGGAACTCTACTAAAGTCCCCTCAAAACAAAATACTGTTGTATGAAGACTTTGGTAACCATTGACCTTGGGAGCGGCAATATAATCTTTGAAGCGATCAGCCTTTGGCTTCCAAAGCTCATGCACTACCCCCAAGACAGCATAGCAATCGCTAATTTTATCCACTATGACGCGCATCGCAAACATGTCATAGATTTCAGAGAGTGTTTTTTGTTTTCTTTCCATTTTGCGAAAGACAGAAAACAAATGTTTGGCGCGCCCCTCAATTTGAAACTGAGCACCTGGTAAGCGCTTCTCAATTTCTACTGTAAGAAATTTTTTGATATGCAAAATCAAGGCATCACGTTGTGACTGTCCACTGGTAAGTTCCTCGGTCAGTTTTTGGTATTGCAAAGGAAACAGATAGCGAAAACACAAATCTTCTAATTCCCATTTAAAACTCCAGATACCGAGGCGCTCTGCTAAAGGGGCATATATCTCCAAAGTCTCCTTGGCAATACGCACTCGCTTCTCTGGGCGCACAGCCATAAGGGTGCGCATATTATGAAGACGATCAGCTAATTTGATCAAGATCACACGCAGATCTTCTGAAAGCATCAAAAGCATTTTGCGTAAACAATCTACCTGATATTGCTCCATATTGAGCTGATATTTCACCTTAGCCAATTTAGTTACCCCGGCTACTAAATTACCCACATCTTGGCCAAAAAGACCAATAATGTCTTCTAATGTTTTGCTCGTATCTTCTGGTACATCGTGAAGTAGGGCAGCAATAATTGTATTCTGGTCAACTCTCAACTCAGTTAATAACATCGCTGCTTCCAAAGGGTGCGTGACATAAGGCTCTCCCGATTTACGCAATTGTCCAACGTGAGCGTCCTCCGCAAAAGTATATGCAGCACGAATTTTATTAATATCTGCGTGCTCATCATGCTTGACTACTGCCACCACTAAATCCTCGAGAGTAATCATTTTTTCATTTTTGGTGATGTAGTCTTACTGTAACTCATTTTTTGCTATTCCATCAATGGCTTATGAATTTTACCAATATCTCCCAGCAAACCTTGCCACAACTTTGGAAACTAGTGCTGACAGCCAAGTACCCGCTGACGAATGAACAAATTTACTTACTCAACCATAGTAGAAAAATAGAACATATCGAAGCTATAACTAATTACTCCCCCACGATCGCAGGCAAAATTGCTGCAATCTTAGAAATTGGTCGTAGAACATTTACTCATTTTCAAAATACGCCCTATCTCAATAGTCCATTGAGAATATACCAGTACACAAGAGCAATGATTTATGCACCTCAAGAAATAGTGCGAGCACTCTATCTGAATAGTCAGCTTCAAGTGATTGGTGATGAAATCATTGCGATGGGCAGTCTCAATACAGCACAAATGAATGTTCGTGAGTTATTACGACCAGCTATTCTCTACAATGCTCATACATTTGTGATTATTCACAATCACCCAGCTGGCGATCCTACTGCTAGTCCAGATGATTGCAGACTTACAAAATATATAGCCACCATTGGAGCGATAATCAATATTCCTCTACAGGATCATCTTATTATTGCCGCCCAAGGGTATTGTAGCCTGAGAAGCGACCATCCAGAGTTGTTTGACCATGACAACTAACGGCCAAAACCAATGAACTGTAATACAATATTAACCCCACTCCATGCCAACATCACGATAGCAAAACCAATAATGATATTGATAATATTGCCTTTAGCACTACCTATAGCATCTGCCTTTCCTTGGGCTGTAACTAATTGAACTCCGGCATAAATCAAGGCACCAATAGCAATGAGGGCTAAAAAGTTTAAAGCATTACTAATCACTGTATTAAGCAAATTTTGAGGTCCACTGCTACCTGGCAAGCCGTGAGTGTTAGGTAAACTTAACTGTAAGAAAGCCCCAGTCTGAGTTGCAGGCCGACTAGCCGCATCACCTGATTGAGATGATGTACTAGCTGCTGGATTGCTAGCTGAACCTCCAAGTGGAGCAGCAGTGCTACCATTGGCATTGGGTGCTGCTGGTATTCCTCCGGTAGCAGAATTATTAGCACTACCAGTTAAAGGTGCGGCAACATTGGGTAGATTAGGAGCACTAGGTAACTGTTGAGCATACGCCACAGAGCTGGCACCCAGTAAGACTAGTGAGAATACAGATAGAGCAAAAGATGAGATGCGCATACTAAGTTTGAAGAAGAATATTGTTGAGAATAGTAACAATACTAAGTGCTGCCATAGCTAAAACTAAACCAATGATGCCAAAAAGAATCGTGTCTTTGGCTTGTTTGGTCTTACCTG
>CAZXKW010000003.1:18810-25804 GCA_964641565.1 uncultured Candidatus Peribacteria bacterium | reverse complement strand
ATTATTTTAGAATCTAAATTGGAGGCCTGAGGTCTGATGCCTGAGGCCTGAAATTGAGATCTTTAATTCGCCATTCGCACTTCGCAATTTTAAATTTCTACTACACTATCTATTCCCAGTTTTTCTACAAAGTAGCGGTCATGGGAGACGATAATCATGGCAATCGGTTGTTTGCGAATGAATTCTTCTAACATTTCTCTCGCAAAAATATCTAGATGATTAGTCGGCTCATCAAGGATGAGTAGCTGAGGTTGTTTGGTGAGAATAATTGCTAGTTCTAAACGTTTCTTTTCACCAAAACTAAGCTTGCTTACTACGTTGTCGATAAAGTGACTTGGGAATAGGTATCTGGCCAGCACAGCACGGGCTTGTGTCTCGGGCATCAATGTTTCATTCATGAATGTCTCTAGTACACCGGCTTTTCCGCTTAATTGGCTGTGCTGTGGAAGATAGGCAATGTTTACTCGTTGGCCAATAATGATGCTCCCATCGTAATCATTATCTACTCCTGCGATCATATTGAGTAAGGTTGTTTTCCCTGCCCCATTTCTACCTTGAATCATTACTTTTTCTTGTAGATGTACACTAAATTTGGTGTCTTTAAGGATTACTTTTTCACCAAATTGTTTTTGGTTGATTGCTACTTTGACGATTAGGTTGATATCAGATTTTGGCAATAAATAAGGTACGATTTCTGGATCCGGTTCTGGTTTAATAATATGGTCTCTTATTGCATGTTCTAGTTTCTGTTTCTGTGACATTACTAAAGCACCAAAGCGATACTTGGGATTCATTTCATTGGCTTTTAACCATGCTTTGATTTCATCAATCACAGCTTGTTCTCTTTCGTACTGTGTAAGTAAACGCTCAAAGCGATGTTTTCGTTCAAGTAAGAATTGATCATAACTGCCACCAAAACGGTGAATAGTTTTGAGCTGACTATCGATTTCCCAGATTTCGGTAATTACATTTTTAATTAAGCTGCGATCATGGGAAACAATAACAATTGAACCGTTAAACTTTTTGATGAATCCTTCGAGCCAGCTGATCCCAGCATGGTCAAGGTTATTAGTAGGTTCATCCATCAAGAGAATAGTTGGATCATCGAGTAATAGTCCTGTTAGGGCCACTTTTACTCTTTCGCCACCACTGAGATGTGCTATATCAGCAATCAAATAGTCAGGTGCCAATCCTACTTTTTGCATGGCAATATCTATTTTGTAGGCATGCCATGGCTCTGCTAGTAGACTTTCTAAGTACTCTCCGACTAAGTTGTGCACACCAAATTGTGGTTCTTGAGGTAAATAGGCAATACGTTCATGATGGACGGTGATGTCTCCAGCAGCAGGCTCGATTTCCCCCATGATTGCTTTGAGGAAAGAGGATTTGCCACAGCCGTTTTTCCCAACAATTGCTATTCGATTGTCGGTTTTTCCATCGATTGATAGTGAAATGTCTCGTAATAAATCGTCGTCGACGATGTTGAGGGTGAAGTGGGTGATTTGTAACATAAAAAATTAGGTATCATAAAGAAATAGTTCGCTGCAAAAGAGCTTGAGCAGGCGACACCATTCAGACATGATTACCTCTAAACAATAACTATCGATTGGGTCAGCGTGCTAAGCCACAGAAGTTAGACTTCGGTAAGCGACACAAAACCCCATTCTGAGAAAATGTACTGTCTGGGATGACAATATTTGAGTTCCTAAACCCATAAATTTTCTGCGTCAAAAAATATAGCAGAAGTTGCCTGAATTGTAGTTTTCTCCTTTTTCTTGTCAAGAAGAACGAAAAAGAGTTGAGAGTGGAAAGTGGAGATTGGCCCCGAAGGGGGCCCGTTGGGAACAGTTTTGCAAACGAAGAATTACCAACTAATTCATTCTGAGCGAAACGGTGTGGAGTCGAAGGATCTAACCGACATGGAGTTTGGGATCAATGATTAAGCTTCAATGTTTAATTAGTGTTATAATGTACTCATATGCTTAACGTAAAATTATGAGCCCTCAATTAGCGACGTTTGGTGCCGGTTGTTTCTGGGGTGTAGAAGAGCTCTATCGTACTCTTCCAGGTGTAGTCGAGACCTCTGTTGGCTATGAAGGTGGAGTAACTGACAATCCTACCTATGAGGATGTTTGTTCACATACCACCAAGCATGCTGAAGTGGTTCAGGTGACTTATGATCCTGAAAAAATAAGCTACGAGAAGCTATTAGAAATATTTTGGCATAATCACAATCCTACTACTCGCAATCGTCAGGGGCCGGATATTGGTGATCAGTATCGTTCCGTAATCTTTTATCATTCTGATGAACAGCAGAAACTAGCTGAGCTATCTAAACAAGCCTTAGAAGAATCTAAAAGGTTTAGTAGTCCGATTGTGACCAGTATTGAACCAGCTCAAACTTTTTACAAAGCTGAGGAGTATCATCAGCAATATTTAGCTAAAAATAATTTGAGTTCTTGTCATCTATAAGCTCTCAATTAATGTCTGTGATTGACAAAAACGTCTAAAAAGCGGACTATAGTGCCGGCAGTTCTATTTTGCAGGCTAATTTTATTGGTTCGATAGAGACAGTAGAAATTGAATCTAAGTAGACTGGATATCCTTAATTTTTTAGGCTTTATGTCTACAAAACTCTACGTTGGTGGTTTGGCTTGGGCAACAACTGAACAAACATTGCATGCTGAATTCAGCAAGGCAGGTGAAGTTGTATCTGTTAGCATCATTACTGACAATGGTCGTTCTAAAGGCTTCGGCTTTGTAGAAATGGCTACTCCTGAAGCAGCTCAAGCAGCTATTGATATGTTCAATGGTCAAGAGCTCGAAGGTCGTTCTTTGACAGTAAATGAGGCTCGCCCAAAAGCTCCTCGCTCAAACTTCGGTGGTCGCAATGACCGTAGTTTCGGCGGTGGTAGTGGCGGTAATGACCGCCGCGGAAGCTGGTAGTCTAGTGTTTAATAAAAAGAAGGCATACCTTACGAGGTAATGCCTTCTTTTTTGTATTACCGCATATATTTAGCGGGTGATTAGCGTAATGAAGCTCAGCATGTCTGCTATTTCTTCAACTAATTGTTGAATTGGGCGTCCTGGACCATGCCCTGCACTATCCTCAGTTCTCAGTAGTGAATATTGATCAGGATTCTTTGCTTGTAGTTCAGCTGCCATTTTGCGAGCATGCAGGGGAGCTACTCTGGTGTCGTGTTTACCTGTAGTGATCAGGAAATGCGGGTATTTCTGACCCTTTTTTACATTGTGATAAGGGCTCCAAGTCATAATTTTTTGGAAATCACTTTCTACTTCTGGATTGCCATATTCATGGATCCAGCGTGCCGCGATTAAAAACTGAGGGAAGCGCACCATGTCGGTGAGCGGTACTTGGCAAATCACGCCACGAAAAACTTGGGGATTGAGTACGGCAGTGGCGGCAACTAAGAGGCCACCATTACTGCCACCTTGAATAATCAGCTTCTGTGGACTGGTATATCCTGTTGTCTGTAGATACTCAGCAGCTGCAGCTAGATCTTCGAAGCTTTTCGGTTTATTTTCCAAAATTCCCCCTTGATGCCAGGCTCTACCGAATTCACCGCCACCTCTTATATTGGCTATGGCAAATACACCATTACGTTTAAGCATTGGGACAAAGCGTCTAGGGAAAAAGGGGGTGAGTAATGTGGCAAAGCCGCCGTAACCATAAAGAACAGTAGGATGACTCTGATCTAATGCTAGATCTTTTTTGCAGACAATAAACATAGGCACCTTGGTACCATCTTTACTCGTGAACCATACTTGTTTGCTTTCATATTCTTCAGTACTGAGACTAATTTCTGGTTTCTGATCTAATTTTAAACTCTGACCATCATAGAAATAAATAGCGGCATCATGCAGTAGGTTTAGTACTCCGGCATAAAACTGCGGATACCTTCTATCTGAAGTAATGGAGGTAACACTGGAATGCGCTGGTAAATCTATAGTTTCTAGATAGTGACCATCAAAATCAAAGGTCTTTAAAACTGAACAGACATCATGGAGGTACTCAATTACAATTTTTTCGCTAGTACAGTAAACTTCTTGAAGCTGATCTTCAGTAGAGGCGATAATTGTTTCCCAGTCAGTTACTTTTTGGGGAATGTTGTTGATGTTGCATCTAATCAATTTGCTATTCTCAGCCTGGTAATTGGTAGCTAAATAAATGTAATTATTTTTGATAAAACCGTTAAAGGTAGCATCATGGCCTTGGATGATCGGGGTGATTTGAGCTTGTTTATAATTGTAGATATAGACATCGTTATGAGTCCAATTTTCAGAACAAGCAAACAAGAGATTTTCACCATTTTCAGAAAGTTGGCAGAAGAGAATCATCTCTGTTTTTGGACGGTCTTTGCCCCAGATTAACCTGTCAGTTTCAACTGGTGTACCTAGTCGGTGGAAATATAAGTAGTAACGATAATTCTCTTCCCCAGCTGGCACTGTGCCTGGAGTTGGATGCCTTCCATAAAAGAAACCACTTTCATCAGGTAGCCAAGCTACATGAGAGTATCGGGCGTAGGGAATGGTTTCTGGCAAAAGTTTTTTGTTATTTACATCATAGATATACATTGTGGCCATTTCATCCCCATTCATAGACAGCCCATAATCTACAAAGTTTCCTAAAGGAGAGTTTTTCCAATAGTCCAAAGAAACTAGTCCTTTTCCATCAAGAAGATTGGGATTAATAATTACCTCTTCCTGAGCATCAGAGCTATTTATTTTCGTGTAAACCACAAATTGATTCTGTCCTGAGCGTTTTTCTTGCCAAAATATTCTATTGGGTAGGTAATGCGGTACTCCATGAATAGTAATATCGAAGCATTGTTTTAATTCATTTACCCAGGTTTGATGATTTGTATCTTGTGCTAGTACAGTTTTGGTGTACTCATTTTGTTTGTCTGTCCAATCGAGCACTTCTGTACTGTTATCGTCTTCTAACCATCGATAATTATCTATCAATTCATGCTGGTGAATGGTATCGGTGACTGGTCTTTTGGGACTTAGTGGAGGATTCATAATAGATCGGTGGTAAAGATGTGGTTAGCTTTTTCTTTTAGCACTATCAATTAAATGCATAGCGTGATCAAAGTCCATGGTGTGCTCGATATGACCGTTGTTGATGAAGATGATTTCATCAGCATTTTGAATAGTATTGAGGCGATGGGCGATTACCACTTTAGTGGTTGACGGTGGTAATTTGTCTAGTAGTTGGGTGAGATACTGTTCAGTAACTGTATCGATATTGGCTGTAGCTTCATCTAATATCAATAATTGGGGTTTGCGTAAAATTGCTCTCATGAAAGAAACTAATTGTTTTTGGCCTAAGCTAAGATTTTCACCTCCACTGATCACTTCAGTAGCTAATCCATTAGGGAACTTTTCTAAACAGTCAGTTAGATTTTTTTCGGCTAAAAGCTGCAGTAACTGTTCATCATTAAGGTTTTTTAGCTGATTGTTCCCATAGCGGATATTTTCGCCAATAGTGCCACTAAAGAGCAATGCGTCTTGAAGGATAAAGCCTATGTTACTGCTTATCTCTTCAGGGGTGTAGCTTTTTAGATCATTGCCCATTAGGGTGATGGTTCCAGCTTGAGGATCATAGAGCCTAGCCATGAGGCTGGCCATGGTGCTTTTGCCTCCGCCAGTTGGACCAATGAATGCATATGTTTTTCCGGATGCTAAACTAAAACTGGCATCGTGAATAATTACTTTTTCAGGTAGATAACCAAAACGGACATGATCAAATTGCATGAGATTTTTATTCTCAGTAGTAGTTGTAGTTTTAGGTAATACCAATAAGTCATTTTCCATCATGAGCATGTCTTTAATGCGAGCCCATGAAGCTAAAGCGTTTTGGATGTTGCCTACAATGGTGCCAAACATCTGTAGTGGATCGTAGAATCTCTGAGTATAGCTCAAAAAAGCAATCAAAGTGCCGATGCTAATATTTCCTGAGGTTATTAGGTAGAGTCCGAAAATTAATACCACAGTTTTGGCGATGTTCCCTGCACTATCATATATGGGTTTATAAACACTATTTATAAAGGAGCTGGCACGATTACCCTTGAAGTTTTGTAGATTAAATTCTTGTAATTTTTCTTCAAAATACTGACGACGGTTGAAGGCCACAATTACCTTAAAATTACTGAGACTTTCTTGTAATTGCCCTGATAATGCTCCCGTAGCAGCAGCACTCATTTTGTTAGCTTTCTCGACTTTTGATTTTATCAAACGCGAGATGATCATGATTATAATAAGGCCGCTAAACATTGCTAGTGCTAACCAAAATTGAAAGAAAAGTACGAAAATACCAACACCGACAATTACAAAGAAGCTTCCCAGAAAACGCATGATGCTTTCTGATAAAAACTGATTAAGTTTATCAGTGTCATTATTGATACGGGCCATAAGGTCCCCCGTTTTATTTTGTTGAAAAAAAGCCAATGGTAAACTCTGGATTTTGGCAAATATAGTGCTGCGTAGACGGTAAAGCATTTTTTGAGCTACTTGTCCGGTTAAGACCATTTGGCTGTAGCTGGTCAGCACCGCTACAATATAAAGCAAGACCAATATGCCAATCATGCGCAGTAGTCCTGTAGTGTCATGGGCGACAATGTAGGTGTCAGTAGCTAGTCCTATAAAGTATGGCGTGACTATCACTATGCCAGAGTTGAGAAGTACGATTAGCAATGCCCATACTAACTTCATCCTGTCTTCGCCCAAGTAGGTTAAAAGACTTTTAATGCCCTCCCATAAACTGGGATTTTCCTTTTTATCTAAAGCTAAAAGATTATATTTCATATATTTATTCTGAAGTTTTTTGAGATTCACAGATTTGTTGATACTCCAAAGATTTTGCTAATAAATCTTCATGTGTGCCGATAGCAATTAATTCTCCTTCCATTAGTACGATGATCTGGTCATACGTTTTGATGGGTTCAATTTTCTGAGTAATGGAGATGAGCGT
>CAZXKW010000003.1:13157-18707 GCA_964641565.1 uncultured Candidatus Peribacteria bacterium | reverse complement strand
CCTGATAAGTTGCTGCCGCGCTCGCTAATTTGCGTTTCTAGTCCTTGGGGCAAGCTAGCAATCAAATCACGCAACTGAGCGGTGTCTATCGCTTTTTGAAGGGCGGATTCATCCACACTTTCGTGGAGTTGGATATTTTCTCTAACCGTGGTATTGAGGATGATACTATCTTGAAATACTAAACCAATTGCACGCATCAAAGTATCGCGTTCATAATCAGCTAATGGTTTGTCGTCAATATTGATTGAACCTTGAGTTGGTTGAATCAGGCGAGCTATAAGATAGAGAATTTGACTCTTTCCAGCGGATACTGGGCCAACAATGGCTGTTCTACTTCCTTGTTTGATAGCGAAGGATATATTTTTTAATACGGTCTTTTCATTATAAGCTAAGGAGACGCTTTCAAAGCTAATATCCCCCTTGATGGGTGTTGTAATAGTGCCATTCACCTCTTCTAGAGGAGCTTGTAGTACAGAGTTTATTCTTTGCCAAGAAATGAAGGCTCTCGACATTGTTGTGCTAATGAAAGCGATAATAAAAACTGGAGCAAGTAGCATGCTTGCATAAGCAAAGAAAGCAGCAAAATTTCCAAGGCTGAGTTCTCCGCTAATAGTTTTCAAGCCTCCAAACCACAGAATAAGTAAAGTTGATGCATTGGCTAGCAAGTTGATAATTGGGAATAAGGAACCAAATCCTTTAACAATAGCGAATCCAATATCGTGTGACTTAGTATTCACTATATCAAATTTTTCTTTTTCTTGGTTCTCAGCATTGAGCACGCGCACTAAGCTAGCTCCAATGATGCTTTCATTGACCACTTTGTTGATTTTTTCCAGGTTTTCTTGAGCAGCACGGAATAGCTTGCCAATTCGACCAAAGATAAAGCTAAATGCAAAAGCAATGAGGGGAATAATGCTCAATGTAATCAAGGCTAATTTGAGATCAATAGACAGCAATGCAATGCTACTACCAATAAGAATTAATAAAGCTGAGAATATTGCGACTATTCCCTGAGAGATCAGGCCTTTGATACCGTCGACGTCACTAGTAATGATAGTCAAAAGTTTCGCTACCGTAGTAGTGCTTACATAATGAAAGCTTTGCTGAGAAATCTTTTTTGCCAATTGATCGCGCAGATCATAGGCCATTTTTTCCGCAGTGAATGTAGCGAGGGCCGACTGAATTAAGGTGAAGAGAGCTACAGCAACTGTGATGCCGATTAATTCTAACAAAATGAGATTGAAGTTATAGCTCCCGCTAACCTGATATATATCAATATGTTTGGAGATCAAAGCTGGAATTACTAATCCAAGACCATTAGCCAAAGTGGCTGCAATGATGAGTGGGATAAGAAAACGGAGATAATTACGGAAAAATCCCGTAATTTTTGGTGCTGGTTGGTTCATAAGGTAGATCAGTGGGTCTATTCTACAGCGTTTGATAGATAAAGTTAAGTATATTAAGTAACTTAATTGATCTTAATGATTGCATTCTTGGCATGTGTGAGTAAGCTTGATGGGTAACTAAGCCCTGGGATAATGCCTGAAGTTGATATTACTGGTGCTCGAGCGGTAGCCGTCATTGTTCGTGGACAACATGTGCTCTTAATGAAAAGAATCAAAGGTGGGCGGGAGTATTTGATTTTTGGTGGAGGAACAATTGAGTCTGGTGAAACCAAAGAGATCGCTGTAATAAGGGAGGTTGGTGAGGAGTTTGGTCTCAAAGTTACTAATCCTCAGTTACTATTTGAACTAATAAATGAAGGGAGAAAAGAGTTTTGGTTCTTGATTTATTCGACTGCTGGGACACCCGTGGTTGGAGGGCCAGAACAAGAAAGAGCTTCAGCTGATAATCAATATATACCTACTTGGTATGCCTTAACCGCTTTGAAAGATCTGTCTGATTTATATCCTCAAATTGGTCAAAAAAAGCTGGTTGAATGGATACATAATAATCCACTATGAACATTGCTATTATTGGTGGAGGAGCCGCAGGGATGATGGTGGCTGCTACATTGTGTGAACGAAATCTTAAAGCTGTGATTCATATTTTTGAGAAGAATCCGTCTTTGGGTAAGAAGGTGCTTATTAGTGGTGGTGGTCGCTGCAATGTGACTACTGGTTATACTGATACACATTTGGTGGAGAGCAAATACGTTAGAGGCTCTTTATTTTTGCGCCCAGCAATGGCTGCTTTTGGCCCTGAAAAAGTATTTCAATGGTTTGAAGCTCATGGTGTTCCTCTCAAAAATGAAGAGGATTTTCGCGTTTTTCCTCGTTCTGATCAGGGCAAAGATGTAGTTACCGTATTTGAGAAGTTATTTGCAAAATATGATGTGCAAGTACATTTTTCTGAGCCAGTAACTGCAATTGTGAAGCAAGGTGATGGTCGATTCGAATTAGTTACCGCAAAAAGAAGTGAGATGATGGATGTCGTCGTGATCACTACTGGTGGCAATGCCTATCGTCATACCGGCTCTACTGGAGATGGCTATGATTTTGCTAAAGCTTGCGGTCATACAATTACTCAGTTGGGACCTTCGCTTAATTCATTTGAAGTAAAAGAAACTTGGTGTAAAGAACTTTCGGGTATTAGTTTGCCTGCAGCTAGTTTGGTGGGTGTCGATCCCAAGACGGAAGTGATTACTGGTCCTTTTCTCTTTACTCACTTTGGTATTTCGGGGCCAATGGTGTTTGCTTTTTCAGCTCATATTCCGTTTGCGACAATTACACCCCAGCATCCATTATCAGTGCGTTTGTATCCTTTAGGGTACAACAACTTTGATTATTGGGAGCATGCACTTTTATCATTATTTCATCAAAATACCGCCAAGTCAGTAGCCAATATATTAAGGACTTTATTGCCAAAACGTTTGGTGGCTGAGCTTTTACTGCTATCTGGTATTAGTGAGTCACATACTTGTCATCAATTGCCCAAAGCACTGCGTCGAAAACTAGTTCATTTACTTTCTGGTGAATTACGATTAACTCTGCTGGCGCGTCGACCAGGGGATGAATTTGTCACAGCTGGTGGGGTCTGTCTGGATGAAGTAAACCGCAAAACATTGGAATCGAAATGCTGTCCGAATCTCTATTTTGGTGGTGAGGTTTTAGACGTGGATGGTGTGACTGGAGGCTTTAATCTACAAGTAGCTTGGGCTACAGGAAGATTGGTGGGGGAGACGATTGCCAAAAAGTTGAAAGTGGAAAGTTGAAAGTTGAGAGTGGCGTTTAGCTAGATTGGCCTCCATACAGTTCGATGAATTATGAGGCCATAAGCCTAAAATTTAGATTTTAGATTCTCGATTCTAGATTTTAGAATTGAGCCTTTCCTTCACTCATGCCTCTAGCTTCTAGCTTCTTAGTCCTGATCTCCCTCAATTGACTTCTAGCCGCGCAGCTCTTAGAATTACTTGCCAGTATTAACTGAGGTTATCACTATATTATGGATGGTTCTAGGTTTGGTGTTGAGCGCGCTCCTGAGATTGATTGCTCGGATTGGCAGACTTATCTGAGGAAGTTAATGGAAATTATCCCACCATCAACGCCTGTAAGACGTTTGAAGGCTCTTCGTGATCCAGTTAAACCATACTATTATGATGAATTTATCGCTTTAGTGAATGCGTTTTTTAGTGCTCTGCGCGGCTATCTCATTCAAAAGAGTAATCAACACGATCTTTTAATTTTTGAAGGTAGAGTGTGTGAAGTAATGGAGACTTTCGAGCAAAAACTTATTTTAGAACCAGCCTCTCGCCGAGCTGAGTTTGCTATTGATATGCTCTCTCATGCTTTGCGAGATGTGAACTTTGATTGGATTAAAAGTCATCGATTGTTTTATTCACGTTTACAAATCGAGGCGCTCATTGCTGGTATGAGAAGATTGGATAATTTGGTGGTGATAAAGCGTAATGCTGTTGTACAGCCTCCTGTTCAGCAGCCAAAACTGACCAATGTCTCTCCTCAAAAACCGGCAGGTGCTTCAGTTTCACCGCTGTCTCCATATCGAGATGCTCCTAGGTTGCCAGATGTTCCCGATACACGCACTGCATCGAAGCGGGTGGGGCGGTATGCCATTGGAGCAATATTAGCAGCAGCTGTCTTCGGTATTGTAAGTAGGAATGAACAATCAGTTCCAGTCAGTTATGCTACTCCTAGTCCTGATGTTCAGAGGTCCAATGTTGCTAGGCGTGAAAATACTACTATCAATCAAGAGATTGATTACTTTCGCCATTGGGGAACGATAGTTGATCCTGTGAGTCCGCATACTTCTGTAGTCATTCCTACTTTGACAGCAGTATTCAATCAATACCCTACTCGTTTAGCTCGATGTTATTCTGTTAATAATGCTTTACATGTTCACTCTGCTACTGAGTTGGCGGCTTATGTTGCTAATAATCAGCAGGCACATACTTTAGTACAATCAATAAGTCGTAGAAGAAGGAATCGTCATTTGACAGTATGGTGGACTGAAAATTGTCACGATATTGTCATTGCTCCAGGTCATCATCGCAGTTTCGGTGAAAATATTCGCCCAAGGCCTGTCACAGTTTACTTTACACCAAGTGCTCATTAGGGCTGCACCTGTTTTCTTTTTAGTTGACTTCAGTATAGTGAGCTTGATCATTAATTTCATTCTATGATGATGCAAGTTCTCAATTATTGGGCTGTATTGGGTGCGGCTGTAGCGGCTATGGTGATTGGGTCACTTTGGTATTCACCACTTTTACTTGGTAATCCTTGGATGAAATTGAATAATATTTCTGCCAAAGATAGTAAGGAAATGAGTAAAGGCATGTTTTCAGCTATGTTTGGTATGTTTGTTGGATCTCTGATTATGTCTTATGTATTAGCTTATGTTTTGGTGTTGGTTGGAGCTGTTACGATTAGTAGTGCCTTAGTGGCTGCTCTCTGGCTTTGGTTGGGCTTTATCGTTGTGCCTTACTCATCTGGTGTGCTTTTTGAACGTCGTCCCGTGGGTTTGTTTTTTATTAATATTGGTTACTACTTAGTTGGTATGTTAGTCATGGCTTTGATTTTGACTGCTTGGTAGGAGTAAATAACTTATTGCTTTTCTTATGAATGAAAAGGATATTTTAGAGTTAATCAAAAACGATGCATGGATGATGAATATTCTACGTGCTGCTCGCAGTCTCAATTTACCTGATTGGTGGATTGGGGCTGGTTTTGTCCGCAGTAAAATATGGGATTATTTACATCAGTATGAAAAGCGAACACCATTGCCTGATGTAGATGTGATCTTTTTTGATAAGCATCAAATCCTTACTGATGAAGAGGAGCAAGTGTTTCAAGTGCAACTCGCTGAAATAGTCCCTGAAGTGCTTTGGTCGGTGACTAATCAAGCTCGAATGCATACTGAGAAAGGGGATTTGCCTTATCATTCAGCAACAGAAGGCTTGGCCACATGGTGTGAGTTGCCTACATGTATTGGTGTAACTATGCTTGCAGATGATAGTTTGCAATTGACTGCTCCTTGGGGAATTGAAGATCTAGTAAATTTGCGTGTTACAGCGAATCCAATTAGTAAAAACAA
>CAZXKW010000003.1:0-13147 GCA_964641565.1 uncultured Candidatus Peribacteria bacterium | reverse complement strand
AGCGAGTTCAGAAGAAAAATTGGTTAAAAATTTGGCCCAAGCTCAAAGTAATCTGGCCTCAATGAAATCTCAATCAAGGTCAATGATTACCGACATCCTAGGCTGGTATGGTATTAGCGCTGTCCTGTTGGCGTATGCTTTAACTAGTTTTGAAGTCATTTTGCCTCATAGCCCCTTTTATCATGTACTCAACCTTACTGGAGCGCTAGGTATCATCATTGAGGCGCACTCAAAACACGATTATCCAGCTGTTACGCTCAATGTTATTTGGGCACTCATAGCGATTGGTAGTGTGATCTTTATTTTTTACACTCAATAGGGGAGAAGGAGCTCAATTATGAGGCCTGAAACCTGAGGCATGAATGAAGGAAAGGCTCAATTCTAAAATCTAGAATCGAGAATCTAAAATCTAAATTTTAGGCCTCGGGCCTCAAGCTTCAGGCTTCATTCGACTACAGTTGGAAAAACTTTATCTCTCCGTTCAACTCTCCACTCTCAACTTTCAACTTGTCTCCATGTTTTCCACTCCTTCTATTCTCATTATCAGTTGGGATCCCATCACTCGCAGTGAAAGCGAACCATTTGCTTGGGCAGAGCGGTTGGTTCAGCACTACAAGGATCTCTATCCTGAACTTTATTTAGATTATATTGATTTGCATCAGGATGATGTTGATTTCAATCAAGACGATACTCTTGTTCGTTTTACTCAAGCTCAATTGGTGTGTGTGGTGATCAATGACGATTTTGCATATCTGCCCAAGCCTATTGCCACTATCCTGCGAACATTATCTGATTATTCTTGGACTCAACGGTACAAATTTTTGTTTACAAAAAAAGCCCTACCAGTGTGTGCTGATTGGACCTTGATTGACTCTCAAAAGAAATTAACGAAAGAGCTGGCGTCTTTGAAATAAGAAACCTAATGCTATAGCAATACTGATAGCGATCCAGAGTTCTGGACCTACTTCAGTTACTTCTACTCCACGCTCAGTAATATCACTACCTTGTAGTGTAGTACTTGCTGTTGCACCTTTATCGTCGGTTACAGTCAATGTTACGGTGTAGTTGCCTTCGATTACGTATACATGCTTAGGATTTGCTTCAGTGCTGGTGTTGCCATCGCCGAAATTCCATAAATAAGAAACTACTCTACCATCACTGTCGGTTGCATTGCTTCTGAATTGGACAGTTAGTGGTGATCGACCTGTTTGAATATCAGCATTAACTGAAACAATTGGTGCTTGGTTAGGAATTGCTACAGGAGCTGCTGCTTTTACTTTGAGAGTAGCTTGAGCACGGTAGCTACTAGTATTATTAAATTTGTCGGTTACTTGAATGTCGACTGGATAGAGTCCAGGAGCTTGAGGTGCGATGAATTCACCGCTATAGGTACCTGGGCGATCAGGTAATGCTGCTAGGGTAATTGTTCTTTGGTCAGCGAGAGCTCGCACACTGGTTAGTTCTGGTTCAGTATTGACGGTGATAGTGGTTTTTTGTGTGCCTTCTACTTCTAATGGAGCTACAATCACGCTTTGAAGTACTGGCGGAGCTGTGTCTACACGTACTTGTACTCGATCAGAGACGCTCTTTTGACCTTGGCTATTGGTGACTTCTACTGAAATAGTATGAGTACCATCGATCAATGCATCGGTAGTATAAGTAAAGTTACCACTGCGATCAGCATTCACCGTTGCTAATAGTTTGTCACCATCGTAGATAGAAACTTGTACATCAGGATTGGTAGTACCCGTGATATCTAGTTGGGCTTTATTGATAGTAGAATCGTTTGTTGGGCTGGTGATTACTGGTTTTGTTGCTGTTGTGCCAGTATTGGTGTTTCCTGCACTGACATTGACAGCAATTTCACCAAGGATAGCGCTGTTGGCACTGTCCTTTATACTTACTGTTTGTGCTCCAGTGCTTAAGAGTGTAAGTGCGAGATTGAATGTCTTTTCACCACGATCAGTGCTTGTAAATGTATAAGCACTTGGTAGACGTGCTCGAGTGTCTGTAGATGTGAAACTAACTGTGCCAACATAACTATCTGCTGTAGCAAGATTATTGTCTAAAGCCTTCACAGTAAGTGAGAATGCTTTATTAGCTTCGATATTGATATCTGCACTCTTGCCTTCGATTGATAGTAAAAATGATGTGGCGCTACCAGCAGCTAACAACTCTTGATTGGTGTAATTCAAAAAACTCGCAGCCATGGTCATCAGGGCGACACCTGTAATCATCAGTACGCGTGGGAATCTCTTTTTCTGATTTACTGCCTGTAAATCGATATCGAGTAAATGAGCTTGGGGATGATTCATAATGACATTTAATTTGGTTTGGATGTTTAGCTTCATATCATTTTACCTCATTTGACCTGGTTTTGCCAAGCTCAACCATCCTTTGCAGCTCTGCAGCTGTCTCCTTTACTTTTGAATAAAAGTTGAGGATGTATACTTTGACATAAAAAGTGCCACTTGTCACTACTTGAGCCGTTAAATCAAAGCTAACAACTATTATTTGTGGATTAAACTGGTTACAGTAGCGCTGATTAAATAGACCTCCATGTATCAGAAAACGACTCTAGCTAATGGTTTACGCGTGATCACTGCCAACCTTCCCCAGACTGAAGTAGTTACGGTTTTGGTATTAGTCGGAACTGGCTCACGATTTGAGAGTATTGATATCAATGGAGTTTCTCACTTCCTTGAGCATCTCTTTTTTAAAGGGGCTGAACGCTATCCTGATACCCGTGCTGTTTCAGAGGCAATTGATGGTGTCGGTGGTGAGTTCAATGCTTTTACAGGAAAGGACTATACTGGTTATTATGTTCGTTTGGCCAAAGAACATGCTAGTATGGCTTGTGATGTGCTTTCTGATATGTTACTCAATGCCACCTTCAAGCCTGAAGAGATTGAACGTGAGCGCGGTGTGATTTTAGAAGAGATCAATATGTATGAAGACAATCCAATGTCTAAGATTGCTGAGGTTTTTGAAAGTGTTGTGTTTGGTGATCAACCATTGGGTTGGCCAATTGCTGGTCCGAAGGATGTGATCAAGCGCGTGAGTCGGGATGAGATCATCAATTATCGTGCTCGTACCTATGTCCCCCAAAATATGGTGGTTACTATCACTGGAGCCCTCGATCATACTCAGGGATTAGATTTGGCGCAGAAATATTTCCAATTTACCAATACTGGTGAGACTCCCATGCCAGTAGCATTCGTCAACCCTGAAACTCCGCGTAAAACTATAATCCATAAGCAAACTGAACAGGCTCATTTCTGGTTAGGGGGGCGGGCATATCATCGCAATCATCCTAATCGTTTTGCATTGAAGGTACTACGTACCATATTGGGTGGCGGGATGAGTTCACGCTTATTCTTGTCAGTACGTGAGCGTCAGGGCTTATGTTATTACATTTCAGCTAATTATGATGATTATGCTGATACCGGTAGTTTTGCTGCTTATGCTGGTGTCGACCTACAACGAGTGAATCAAGCTTTGCGTGCTACTGAAAAAGAGTTCGAGTTAATTCGGACTACAAAAGTCTCAGAGGCAGAATTGCAGAAGGCAAAGTCATATCTCAAGGGTAAATTAGTAATGAATCTAGAAGATTCAGAAAATGTAGCGAATATGATTGCTCATCAACAGCTTTTCTACGATCGCTTCTTTACTCTAGAAGAGCAAAAGGCCTTGATTGACAGCGTTACTGCTGAACAAGTACAAGCTGTCGCTCAGGAGCTACTGGATCCTAAGAATCTGGCTCTTGCTATCATTGGCCCTTTCACTGATGAACAGATTGAGTTTTAAGCAAAAATGCTTATTTGTTATTGAAAAGCTAAATTATAAAGTCTAGATTTAGATCTTTTCAACAGTTAAGTATTTGAAACTCGTCACCAGATTGGGTATAATTACTTGATTAAACAAATTTATGCCTGGTGCTCTTCGCGAAGGTCCTCCTGTCTCAGCCACAGATGTTGTGCCAGCTGAGCCCGTACTCAATGAGGGCTTTGATTTGTTAGAGTGGGCTAAAAAACCGATGGTGGATTTTGCCCCTGAGCGGTCTCTTGGAGTACAAGAACTGCGTTTTGGTGCGGGAAACCTACCAAGACCACGGTATTTGAAAGCTAAATTAATTGGAGAGCAGGATGCTGCGTGGTCGATGACCTGTACTAGTAATGTTAATCTTGCAGGGTTAAAGATGGGTAGACTTCCTAGTGAGCTTTTGGCAAAAAATCCTTCATTTCTCATGGCTAATAGTGACCATCTCAAGCTTTTTGGTCTGCTGCTGCGTTGTGTGTCCTCGGTCGCTCATGTAGGTGATGCTGAAATGTTAGCTGCCTATAGGCGACGGCCATCTTCAAGGTTGCTTAGTATAGCAAAAAAGTTTGTTACGACTGTTCCTGCTAGTGAAGTCACGTCCGTAAGAGAAGGTATTATTCAAGATTTGTCACCTGAAGAGTTCGAGCAAAGATTGGGTGAAAAATTTTTTACAGGTGAAAAAGTAGCACTGCCTTTAGCAGTTGATGGTATGCCCAGCTATCCTAATTCATGCAAGTTTAAGTATAAAACAGATGCAACAATCGCCATTGCTTTGAGTGAGATTGTCGAAACTGGCCCCTATCATACTACTACTGCTGTGGTTAGTTATGATCATCAAAATAGACTCATTGGTCTTCAGACGACAACAGATCATTTGGGGGTAAGGGAGATCGTCAATGACCGTATTGGCCGTGATGTTCTAGGGAACACAAGGTTTTGGGGATCTGAAATTACTAAAGAGCAAAAGTTGGTGAGTAGGACTGTATTTGTATTAGGTAGCAAACAAGAGGTGGCCACTACATTAGCTACTCTCGGAGTCACGAGTAATAGGTTGAGGCCCAATGCTCTGTATCATGGGGGCGATCCAAAGTTGTTATTAAAATTGGTTCAGCTAGTAGTTAATGGAATGCTTACAACAGTTGGTTTAGATTGTTCTGTTGTAGAAGATGATGATTCATTAGAATCAATCAGTCGAAGGGATAGCAATTTTTTTAAAGTCAAATCTTTTGGTAATTTAGGCAATGCTCGATCTAACCACGACTTTGTGACTTCCGGTATTGCAAAATTGCCAATCATATAGTTTTCCACCTTTATCAATAGGCCCCTTCGGGGCCACTTCTATGTCTCCCTATGAGTCTTCCCACTGATCGTACAGCCAAACCACTTGAACAAAAATTACAAGAAGTAAATCGTGCTTTTGAAGAAAAAGAGGCGATCAAGCTTGCTAATGAAACTGGTCTCTCGTATGTGGATTTAACGAAATTACCCATCAATATTGATTTACTGAGTATTGTCAGTGAAGAAGAGTGTCGTGCTGCTTTAGCGATGCCTTTCTTTCGCACCGGTAAGAAGTTGCGCTTGGCAGTCATTGATCCTAAAAATGTTGAAACTCAAAAGCTAATTGAGCAACTCCGTACCCAGGATTATGCTATCAATCTCAATATTGCGACTAAAGCTGGTTTAGAGGATGCACTCAAAGCTTATCATGTGGAATTTTTTAAGCACAAAGCTGAAGTAGAAAATGTTTATAATCCGGAGGATCTCGGTAATATGCTCGAGGAGATTCAAAATCTTGCTTTGCTCAAGGATAAATTAGATCAGCTTTCGGGTGAAGAAAGTACCAATGCTCTTTTGGTGGGAGCTATGCGTGCGGGTAGTTCAGATATTCATATTGAACCATATGATATCGCTACCAAGGTGCGTTTTCGTATTGATGGTGTCTTGCAAGAAGTGTTTACAGTAGAGAAGAAAAAGGCTGCTCAAATGATCAATCAATTTAAACATCTGGCTCATATTAAGCTTAATATTACCAATAGACCGCAAGATGGGCGCTTTAGTTTCTTTGTTAATCATGCCAAGGTTGATGTTCGTCTGTCTAGCTTACCGACTATGTTTGGTGAATCTTTGGTCATGCGTTTACTTGCACCACAAAAAAAGCTTTTACAACTCACAGATTTGGGTTTGAATGGTCATGGATTGGAGTTGATTCAAGCTGCAATAGCCCGACCTAATGGCTTGATCCTGGCAACTGGTCCTACTGGTAGTGGTAAGACAACTACACTATACGCATTACTCAATCTGCTTAATCACCCTGAAGATAAAATTATTACTTTAGAAGATCCAGTGGAATACAATGTTCCTGGTATTGTGCAGAGTCAGATCAATGCTGAAGGCAGTTATGATTTTGCCAGTGGACTTCGCGCTATTCTACGTCAAGATCCAGATGTTCTGATGGTGGGTGAAATCCGTGATCGAGAAACAGCTGAGATAGCTTGTGAAGCATCTTTAACTGGTCATATTGTTTTATCTACGCTTCATACTAATGATTCAGTGGCCACTATCCCACGTTTACTCAATATGGGTGTCCCGGCATATGTATTGGCTCCCGCGTTAGATACCGTGATTGCTCAGCGATTACTGCGTCGTATTTGTCCATTTTGTTCAGTAAAGCACCAATATAGCGTTGAAGAAATGGCTTTAATTGGCAATATGATCTCTACGGTTGAAACGCTCTTGAATATTCATATTGATAGACCGCAAGAATTTTTCAAAGGTGCTGGATGTGAGAAGTGTAGTCATACTGGCTATCGCGGACAGGTTGGTATTTATGAAGTGTTTACCGTGGATGCAACTTTAGAAAAAATGATTCTGGGCATGAAGTCCGGGGCCGATATGCTTGCCTATATCCGAGACAATCAAAAAATGCTCACACTTCGTGAGTCGGGTGTTCTGCAAGTTTTACAAGGTATTACTACACTCGAAGAAGTAATCAGAGTGACAGCAGACTTGGAAGACTAGTGAGTTAGATAGCTTAGATTGGTATCGTCCCAACTATAGCTTTTGCGGACTACGCTACCTCGATCACCAAGTACAGTTGCGGGTGATCCATTGAGTCCTACAGCTAATGCTCCAGCATTGCCAACGATGATGTCGATGTTTTTACCAGTAAACTCCTCTTTCTCGCCAGCTTGCATTGTTTTTTGCACACTTGTTCCATCAGTTTTTACACTAACCCAACTAGTATCGGTGGCGGTGATTGCTAATGTAAGCGTGCCTTTGCTGACGTGGTCTTCGAGTTGGGCAGTTTGAGGAATATCAGCATAAACAATCAAATTTTCCCCATTTTTTTGACCATTATTACTGGTGGCCACAATGGCTATATTGTTTTCGCCATTTTTGAGATCGATGGGAATATTGAACTGACCTTCATTGTCTGTGTTGATTACCTTGCCATTAAATTCGATTTTGCTCGCATTGCTTGTTTTCCCTTTTACCAAAATATTGTTGCTACTTACCGTGATACCTGTAGCAGGTTCGAAGATGACAATGTCAGGAGGTGAAGATACTTGATAAAACTGTTGTACAATATAAAACACTATCAAGCCCAAAATACTAGTTGCTAGACTAATAAAAATCTTTTTTCCAGTAATGGGAGTAGTGTGTGATAGCACTAATTTATTTTCAACCGTCAGTTGATTTTGATGATTGAGGTAATCAAGCTTTTCTTCTTTTAACTGGCTAATTACTGTATCTGCATCTAATCCTAGATAAAGAGCATACTGTCTGGTAATTGGAATTAGATAAATGTCTGCTGGTAGTTTGTCGAAGTCACGACGTTCTAAAGCATCGATATAATCTGGTCTAATACCCGTATCACGCTCAATCTCACTCAACTCAATATTGAAACTGAGCCGTCTTTGCTTTAAATAATCGCCAAGAAATCGAGGTGTGAGGGCCATGCTTACGTACTAAGAGGAGATGGTTGAGAAGTACTGCCAGAACTACTGGAATTTTCTTCAGAACTATACGCTTCCTCTTTGATATCAGCAATATGCCAATCGGTACGATTTTTTACCAAAGAGACCAAATATTTGTGATCTTTCACCGTGACCTGGACCTGAGCGCTGCCGCTGCTATTGTCACGTTGGAGGATCAGCATGTTAGCTTCTTGATCCCAACGATAATTGTATGGGGCTTTTCTACTTTCTCGTCTCAATGTGCTGAGCAGAACATCTTCTTCACTTAAGGGCTTGCTTGGCGTAAAGGCGGATACGTCAATGGTAGGTACTCCTTCACTACTTTGGTATCGCATTTTCCCTTCAATTGATCCTTGTCTATCAATAAAATCACTCAGTGGTACTTTTGTGCTTTCTATATAGCCAAGCAACTTGTTTTGCTCAACATCAATTAACATGAATGGAGGTTGTTCGCGTAAATGTGCTGGGTTTTCTACTATGGTCCCATTGAGACTGAGACTGGTAGTGGGTGATTGAGTGGCGCCGCATCCACTTAAGGTAATTGCAGTGGTCAGTAAAAGAAATGCTCTTTTCATAAAAACCAATAAGTACTTCGAGTGTATCCTACTTCAATCTTAATGAGCAATTCCAGTTCGACCAATCGATATATTTCTCTTGCGTTATTTTTTACTTAGGGGCCTTAATCGTGGTATAATGAAGAGAAAACAAAAAATACATGGCTTTTGCCCCCACAACATCCTGGCGTTTTCTTTTAAGCTTTTTGCTCACATTAGTGATGGCAAATACTTCTTTGGTGACTTTTGCTGATAGTACTTTAGTGATTAGGCCAATGGCTAGTGTAAAGGCTGAAGCTAATGAAAGAGTAAAAATTCAAGCCCAAGTTGATACTACTACTACACATCCACTAGCTTTTGTTTGGGAGCAGAAATATGGAGAGCCATTGTCTTTGCGCAATGACATGACTGATACTGTCTCTTTTATAGCTCCTCGGGTAGCTACGCCTACTAACTATCAATTGATGGTTCTGGTTAGTGATGGTACCACGCAGGCTCATAGTGATGTCACTGTAATGGTTATGCCTTATCAAGCGCAGCTACCTATAGCAAATGCGGGCATTGATCAGAATGTTGAGAGTGGTGATCGGGTTTACTTAGATGCGAGCCTTTCCAGTGATGAAGATAGCTTAGCTCTAACCTATTTTTGGCAGCAAAGCCAAGGACCAACTGTTGTTTTTACACCTACTCATGCAGAGATCAATTTTATAGCTCCAATGGTTGCGACTCCAACCGCTTTGGAGTTTCAACTCAGTGTTGCTGATGAAATCAATACTAGTGTTGATAAGGTAAAAGTGATTGTCTCACCATCGGCTACTAAGCCATTAGTCGTGCCATCAACTACTCCTACATTACAATCAGTGCCGGCTGATGTGGCGTCAGGACAAGTAGTCCAACCCCAATCTGATTTAACTCGCTTAGCTTTAGTGCAAGAGGCTTATAAATCTTGCTTTCCAGGTGTTGCCTTGAGCAAATCGAAAGAAAATTCCTTAATTCAAAGTATTTTAGCTACAAATGATCAATCTACTGTCAATGTGGGGATGACTAAAATCGAAATGCTGCATGATGTCTTGGTAGTGTGTGATTTGATCCCTATGATTACTACCGCCGTGAGCGATACTGTACATTATGCAGATATTCCTATGGATTCACCTGTCTGGTGGAAGAGCTATGCGAATTTTGCTTATGATCAAAAGCTCTTTGATGATCAACCATTGTTTTTGCCTACGAAAACAATGCAAAAAGCTGATTTGAACAATCTTTTGATGAAGGTGAAAGTGATTAAGTCGCCAGTAGTAACTGTTATCACTGCTTCACCGACAGCTACAATAGTGCCGTCAGCGATTATTCAACCTGAAGCGGTTATTCCTACTGTGGTTCCTGTAGTGGTAGATCAAAGTGCCTCAGCTTCAGTTCTGAACAAAGTCCTGGCGCCAAAGTTTGCGGTATTTGCTATACTCTTTTTAGTAGGTCTTTTTTGTATTGTTTATTCGTTGTTGTATTCATTGAAGCCAGCTCGTTCTAAAGCTACGTATATCTCACTTCCTAATGTTTCCTCCCATGACCAACGATAATATGTCTCCATCCCCAGAAGAACAAATTACGACTGAAACATCGAGTGCTACAGATACTCAATCAGCAGAGCAAGGCCTTTATACTTGGCAAGCTCATGAGCGTACTTGGTTGATGAAGGGGAAAAGTTGGTACGTTTATGCAGCGGTAATCGTTGTTCTTTTGTTGGTTTATGCCGTGCTGACCCAAGCATGGTTGATGGCGGTACTGATATCATTGCTTAGTGGTATTGTTTATCTTTATTCACAAGAAAAGGCGCCTGTGATTGATGTGGTAGTTAGCGATCGAGGGATTTATTTAGGTGAAGAATTTTATCCCTATACTTTGATTAAAAGTTTTTGGTTTCAATTTCTGCCTGAAGAAGCTTATGTGGTTTTCCAATTAGTCAACAGTACTCGTTCGCATATCGCTATTAGTATTGATCCTAATGAGCGATCAGTAATTGAAGTAGTGCTTAAAGACTATTTGGTGGCAGACGAATTTCACCGAGAGACTTTCTGGGAAAGAATAGAAAAACTTTTTTAAGCTCTCATCGGTTTTTTAGCCCGAAGAATTTTTTCCAAAGGGACCCACTTTGTAGCGACTCTCTATTCACAATGTGAACATTTTATTTGACTTGATCTTCTAATTCCAGTAAATTCTGCTGCGATTGTTTCCAAAAGCTATGTCACGAAAACCGATTGTTTATTACAAAATTACGCGCAGCGGACCTAAGAGTAATCACAAGCCTGAAAAAGCTTTGAAATCTCGTGAACGTCTACTCAAAAGATTAGAAGTTGAGGGCGAAACTAAGTGGTTGCTCAATGCTTTGGCCTTCAATAGCAAAAAGCTAGAGAAATACGGTCTCAGTCATAAAGTTGCTGCTTAATTGATACTAGTTAACTGTAAGCGGTCGGGGAGTCTATTCTCCCTGGTCGCTTTTTTGTGTGTATACTACTAATGCTTATTATAGACTTTTATGAAGACGAATGTCCTTTTTGTCTGCTCTGATTGTGGCTATGAAACTAAAAAATGGCTTGGTCGTTGTAGTAGCTGTGGTCTATGGAATACTCTTACAGAGCAAATTACCACTGAAAAAAAAGCGCATGCTCCTCATGTGACTTTGGAGCCACAAGATCTTACTGATATTGCAGCTCAAGAGGGTGAGGGGAAAAAGCTATTTACTGTTCCACTTGAAGAAGTGAATTGTGTGATGGGCAAAGCTTTGGCTCAGTCCAGCTTCGTCCTTTTGGGAGGTGAGCCTGGTATCGGAAAATCTACATTGGCATTACAATTGGCTAAATACGTCCCAGCAACCATGTCGTTTCTTTATATCACCGGAGAGGAGAGTCTGGGACAATTAAGAGGTCGAGCTGAACGACTTGGAGTCAAAGAACGGGTAAAGGGGATTATGTTAGCTGATATTGATTTGATTGCAGATCATTTAAGGGAGCAATATTATGATGTTGTGGTAGTGGATTCGCTCCATACACTGTATTCGTCTACCGTAGCTGGGACGGTTGGTAGTGTCTCTCAAATTAAATATGCAGTTGATTTGTTACGTAGAATTGCGAAAGAACGACAGATGTTGTTGATAGGTATTGCTCATATTACTAAAGAGGGGGATATCGCTGGTCCTAAAATGTTGGAACATATGGTGGATGCTGTTTTTTACCTAGAAGGGGAGCGCGACCATCATGTTCGCTTCTTGCGTGCGGTTAAAAATCGCTATGATGCAGTGAATACTCTTGGAGTATTGGAAATGTTGGAGTCAGGTTTTGCTGATGTTGTCGATCCTGGCAATTTATTTTGGACTCCTGGGCCATTAGATATAGGTGGTAGCCTAGGAATGATTAAACAAGGGAAAAGAATATTTGTAGCTGAGGTTCAGGCTTTGGTGATTCCCAGTGACTTTGGTTATCCGCGGCGTACAGCTCTAGGAATAGATGTTAACCGTTTACATACTATATTGGCAGTATTGCAAAAACATCTTCAGGCTAAATTCAATAAATATGATGTCTATATCAAGCTCAAAGGTGGTTTATCCTCAGATGATCCAGTTTTGGATGCAGCTATTGCTGCAGCGTTGATTTCATCATATAACCAAAAGGCATTACCCGCTCAAACTGTTGCTTTAGGTGAAATTGAGCTCAGTGGTAGAATTCTGTTGCGTAATACTGAATATGCTAAAGAAGCAAAGAAGCGTGCTTTACATTTGCTTAAGTTAGAGAGCCTTACTGATATTAAGCTGGCAAGCTAGGGGTTACTTGATTGTGTAGTTGACATGGTCACTCACGGATTTTCCATCTAATTCCCCTTTTACTTCCAAGGTATAGTGACCTGAGATTAGAGGTAGATTGCAGGTCGTACTGCTAGAAATCACTTTTTGATTGAGCGTAATAGTGAGCTTTTTTACATGTGGCGCATGGATAGTGCATTTGATTTTTTGTGCTGCAAGAGGGGTTTCTCTATCTAGCAGAAACACATCTTGGTCTTGAGGGGTGGTAATTGTTAATCCTCCTATGCTTTTTGTTTGAAAGCGTTGCTGCCAATAATGTAATTCTTGAGGTAAATGGAGTCCATCCTGCTGATACCAGGTATCAATTTGTTTAGGTTCGGTGCCTAGTAGATAAAACTCTTCACTTGTATGCGTACAAAGTGGTTGCGGCAGTAAACCAGATGGGAGGCAGATTTTTGTTGCAACCAAGGATTCCAATTGTTTAAATGCGGAGTTTTGATGGTTATTGATAGTATCCATGACTTGGTGAAAGATTGGACCAGCGCCAGTGATACCACTAACTTGTTTCATCGGCTCACCGTCGCTATTTCCCACCCATACTCCAACCGTGACCTGAGGAGTAAATCCGATAGTCCCGTTGTCGTTGCAGTTTCTACTAGTCCCTGTTTTTGCGGCTACTGGATAAGTGAATTCTAATGCATTATTTTCACCAAATTCTGCTAAGCGTGCTTTATTATCCTGGAGTATATGAGTAATGAGCGTGCTGGGTGCTTGCCATGCGGGTTGTGATCGGGGGGGAGATTGTGGCCATGTTGTGGTTTGGTCATCGATTGTTACTGCGATCACGCTTTGTAATTCACTGTAAGTGCCTTGATTAGCTAAAGTTCGGTATGCATTCGTGAGCTGATAAAGAGACACTTCAGCACTACCTAATGCTAGAGATAATCCGTAATGGTCATCTTCTTCTTGAATAGAGTCAATACCTGCTTCGTGAAGTATTTGTTTTC
>CAZXKW010000002.1:10079-26417 GCA_964641565.1 uncultured Candidatus Peribacteria bacterium | reverse complement strand
ATGCTCACACATATAAGACCACACCTCCAAAAATCTACCCGTATTTTGCGCCAAAGCACTGAGCTCAACATCCCCCCCGCGTACCAACAGCCAAGCAAAGTCCTCATCCGAGAGCTGATACTTCTCCCCCGCTTCAATCAGCAAACCAACTCTCATCCGTTCATCTACCAAATTAAGAGCAGCTCTTTGCTCGATAGGAATAGCCAATTTAGTCACTGACACACCAGCATTTCTTTCTAACTCTGACATAAGTAAAAATTAAGTTTACTCGCCAGTATAAGAACGATTGCTTAAACAGCTACCGAGTGGCCACTCGGTAATTTAAGACACCAACGGTAAAATCTCTTTTGCGTACATGTCAAAACCATCCATAGTTTGCATCTCAGCTACAGTAAACCAACCAAAATCATCATGTTCATCGCTTAAAGTCGGTTTAATTTCATTAGTTTCAGCTATGTAAGTGAGACGAACTACATGGCGGCCAGGTATACGCAATATATCTTGCGCTGCGATCAGTTTTGGTACAGTAGACATTTTCAGTCCTGTTTCTTCCCATAGTTCCCGATCCAAGTTGGGAAGCAAAGAAGTACCGACATCAATACGCCCACCAATAATATCCCAACGATTGGGAACTTCAGGATATTTTGTGAGAGAGCGTTGGAGCAATAAAAACTTTCCTTCAGCATTCCGTAAGTAAACTTTGACACCGACCTGTAATTCCATAGCAATTATTTAATGCTCTTTAACTGTAAAGAAACTAGCATAAAAATCTACTGAAACTGAGCTCGGTTGAAAGGAAAATTAAAATTCTTTTATCGTTTGCTTATGCTCCCAATAGAAAAGTGGTTGCTTACGAAAGTCATTAGTTAGTAAGCCCGTAAGAAACGGAGCTAAATGATGGAAAGTTCCTGGATGACGTTCATGAATAGTAACAGCTTCTTCTAAATCTACCCAAAAATTTTCACCATGCTCAGTCACTGATAACAATTCACCTTGATACTGATCCGTACAACAAATATGAAAAAGGATGTCTTCTAAAATCATCACACCAGTTTTGTCTAAATTGATATTGCGCCACATACCACAAAGGACGAATTGTCCGGTTAAACCAGTTTTCATCTGTAGACGCGCCGATGCTGCTTCGGTAAGCAATTCACCTTTACGAATCACTCCCCCCATCACTGCAACAGTATTGTAAAATGGATGTTTCTTTCTCCGTTGCAGTAAAATCTGGGTATGCCCTTGCTGTTTCCGCAAAACCAAAGTTAGCACATTGATTTTGAAACGATCAACTGCTTGTCCCTGCAAGTCTAAAGGATTCTGTTCAGCAACTTCATATCGCCCCAAAGGGCTCAGGCTATACTCTTTGTCAGTTTTTTCGACTAAACCATTTTTCACTAAACTCTGGAGATGATAATTAAATAAATCATTATCCATCTCTGGTGATTTGATATCTCCATAGCGCAACTTCTCCGATTTCAATAGTTGCGTCAGAATAGCCAATTTAGTGGGATTAGTTTCTGCCATAAAACTTACATCAGCCAAATCAAAACGCCCTTTCCCTTGTCCGCTGCTAATTGATAAAAAGTTTTGAGCCGCTCAAAGTATGGTGCAACATACTCCACAATCTGCTCTGGATCATCACCTGACTCTGAAAAAGGATAAATGTCAGCCTCACTGAAACGTTCACTAGTTAAGGCCGCTTCTAAATCCTCTTCAGTAATTTGTTGCAATTGTGTACTCAGTTCTTGTACTTCCTCAGCTAATAAAAATGCTGGAGGCCCATAGGCTAGGTCGAAATCCACAATATGTTCTCCTACCAAAGCACCGGATAACACAGCGTCACCATCAGGGTAAATATCACCGGCAATGACAAAATGCAGAGCCGCCCAAGCTTTGTCTAAATCCACCATTTCATTCTTGGCACAGTCTTGGTCGATCAATTCTTCAACATGTGAAGGATGGCTTTCTAAATGCTCCAAATCATGATCATCAATCATTTTGAGATAGCCATTCATGCTCATGGGAAGAAATGTTAGGTACGTTCAAAGTATAACATTGGGGTTATGAAATCTGAAGCGGAACTATGGCGGCCAGGGGCCAGAAGCCAAATGCCTGAGGCCTGAAGCCTGAGATTGGAAAACTATGATTAAAAATGATTTTAGAATCTAAAATTTAGAATCTAGAATCTAAATTAGACACACGGTGCTTAATGCTCGAAATAGGAACTGGCTATCAGTTTATAACTGAACATGATAACGACCTGGCTCTTTTGTACTTAAATACACATCAACCATTGTGCCAATTGCTATAGTAGGTCGCTCAAAAAGAATATCACTGAGAAAAATCTGAGGATTCACTTTATCATATTCACTCCACTCACAATGTACTTGATAGCCAATCTGATCTTCAAAAGACTTCGTAGTATGATGCAATTCCTCAATCAAAATCACTTTTGCTTGAATCTTGAGTGGATTTTTACCCAACCAATGAGGATCACTGCGACGATAGTTGCCAATCAACAAAACCAATGAAAGCAGCAAAAAGGTAGAGCTGAAGACGATGAAGAAGAGTGAATTATTCATAAATAAAGAAAATTGCGAAGTGCGAATGGCGAATTGCGAATTTTAGACATCATGCCTCATAATTCAACTTAACTGCAGTAAGCAAATTCAGGATCCAGATAACCATCCTGTGCTTGCGAAACTCTTCCCAAAGGGACCCCGTCAGGGCAACTCTCCACTCTCAACTAATATTACAATCTATACATCTCAATCTGATTATTCGTATTATAATTTTGGACTACAGTATTAAACTTTTCTATAGCTCGGGCTACTGAACCTTCATTCTTTGCTGGAACTGGTTTACCATCTCGCACTGATCGCCAAATACTTTTCGCACTGGCTATAAAATCCTCCACACTCGTATTCACTGAATTCCAACGACTAAATTTACTACTATCACTTTTGAGATCAGAAAGTACCGTAGTAGAAAAGGTAGTTTGAGTCGCTACTAAATCATTAATGCTTTTTTCTAAATTATTGGCATTTAAAGTATCTTCTGAAAGAGCTGCTACCACCTTTTTAGCATCAATAAACATTTGCAAACTAATCATCTGATTTTTTGCTGTAGGATCTTGTGCTAGCAAAGCAATCTGAGCGGCATTATTAAGATTTTCTTGTTCATCAACAGCTGAGCGGAAAGCATCAGAGGCAGTAACATACGCAAGGGCCTGTGCAATCAAAGCAGCATCCTTAGCCTTACCCAAAGCAAAATCATCATCCAAGAAATCCTTTTGTTTGTAATAGGGTGTCACTTCTTTGAAAGCGGCCACTATAGCATCACCTTGTTTTTGAAATTCACGGACAGCTTGATCTAAATCTGGAGTATCAGCACTAATAGCTAAAGCATCATTGATATCACCCACACATGTCTGCCAAGTAGATTCAGTGATCAAACCAGTAAAGTTAGTCTTAGTCGGATTTTGGAAATCAACAAAACGATCGTAATAATCAATAGTATTGCGAATAGTTTGATCAGCATAATTCATACAGCTTGTCAGTTCACTTACTTTTTCAGTAGCATTGTCTAATGCTGAATTTTGAGGTTGATTAGAAGGTTGAGTACCTGCAACCATACCATCCACACGTTGCTGCACTTGTTGGGCCAAATTATTCAAATTGACCATTTTGCTAAAATTAACAAATCCAAAGTAGGCAACTACTCCAAAAATAAACAGCAGAATAATCCAGTTCATTCCCCCACCGGAAAATGGAGACTGAGAAGAATTGGGAGATGGTGAAGACAAATTGTTGTCCATGGTTGGGGGATTAAATCAAAATAAGTCTAACTAATCCTAAGAACTTTTGATAGACAGGAAGTGGAATACAAATTGCGAAGTGCGAATGGCGAATTGCGAATTTTTAATGCAGAATGCCAAAATCTAGTATTTAGCGGCTTTAGTTGAATATGATTGTGGGATTCGTTTGGCGAGTGATTTGGGTACTGGGGCAATACTGAAATTGAGTTGAACCATAGGTAACATTGCCTGTAAGCAAAGCATGTCTTACTCTTTCCATTTGTCCTAAACACCAACAGGCACTGCGAATATCGCAAGCAGTGGTGGTACGAATTGCATGTTTCATTTCAGCAATATGCCGACTCAACACTCTAGGATCTGCTAAATCATCAAGTGTGTACGTGCAAAAATGACTCTGACCTTGTTGAGCAGCAACTAGTGACCGAACTGTGTAGCGTCGACTCGTATAGTCAATAGTTATCTCTCCGTCATGCTCTAATACGGCAGCAACTGCTGCGCGTGATGGAGCTCGTAATGCGTCATACATATGCACATAATCTCGAAATGGGGCGGGTATACACGACATCATTCCCAAAGTGACAGCAGCAGGTAAGGTGAGTTTTTTGAGAGACATAGATTAATAATTTTAGGCGAGATAATACTACTTTTGAGAGCAGAGATCAAAGATCAAAGAGCAGAGGTTTGTTGAGGTTAACGCAAAGAATATGATTGATATGCGACTTTTGATGAACTGTGAAACCAGAAACCAGAAGCCTGAAGCTTGGGTGGTGAATTTAGAATTTAGATTCTAGATTCTAGATTCTAGATTTTAGATTTCCTATTGAGCCTATCATCCAGCAACTCATGATCAAAATGCAAAAACATATGATTTCATGCTATATTTTGTTCTCATCTCAACAATTATGGAAAGTAGAGAAGTCATTATCTCACGATTAGACTGGGTAGAAAAAATTGCCAAAGTCCTCAAAGGAAATGAGAGTTTTAGTTATCAATCTCAATCTGAATATGGAAAAAGACATGAGGTAAGTATTTCAGTAATTTGGGATCAAGAGGCTCATGATGTAGCGCAAGACTTCAACATACTTGCCCGAATATGGCCGCGTTTGAATATACCTGTGGTACTACAAACCAGACAAAATTCATTACTCAATCAACTCGACCGCATTCGTTTCAAAAGACTATATGGATTAAGTAGTATCGATGGTTATTGCATTAGCAGTTGCATTTTTGATCAAAATGAACGAAAAACAATAACTATTATTCTTAATAAAGATGGTGATATTGATTTAACTAAATGTACAGTAAAAATAGATCAAAAAGGACGCCATCAAGAAATTGCCCTCGTTGGGTTCCCAGGACTTGCGAACTGTGTTTTCAGGCACATATACGATCAAGTAAGAGAACTGACTGACAAAAATAGTAATTCACCTGCAATAGCTAGCATTGAGAGCGTCCTACAAACACTCCTAGCAATAGTCGAAAATAGACTAGCAATCCTACTGGGCAATACGACTCCAATACCAATGGATGATTAATCCAAAAAACATTAGTGCTTTTTGAATTAAACCGTCTTAGGTAAAAAGTCAGTTTTGACGTAGTAACTTTTAGGGTTATTTGGATCTATCCAGACTTCGATCTCTTCTTTTACATATTGCGTCGGATCGAACCAAATATTGTCACTGGTGAAAAGATGAATAGTTTGAGTAGCGGCGTCTTGCCATTGAGCAGTAATGATATAAGGCGATCGACCATTCACCTTGAGCTGGCGGTTCAAAGAAACCTCATTTACCTTTGCATTCACTAATTTACCATTTTCTTTTAACCATTTAATTTTCTCTCGACGACGATAGCCAAAATAAAGGATCAATCCTGAGATAAGCACATCTATTCCACCAATTATCCCCAAGATCAATGCTCCAATATATAAATCTCCCCAAGAATTAATATAAACTTCATCAAGCTTTTGTGGATTATACAAAAGCTCAACTCGATCCCCTACTTCATAAGCAGGAGGATTAGATGAAGTAGCAGACGTATAGGTACGCTCTGCACCACGACGATCTGTATAATTAATGATCGGCCTATAGGTGTAATCACCATCCTCACTATCATAAACTTCTCGCATCTCTACTACTGTACCCGCAGTCCTCAAGGCCACTTTCAAAAACTGTTGCGTACTATTATAGCTACCATAGGCAAAGTACAACATCACCAAACCAATAATCAAAGCAATCCAAGCAACAATACTTAATTTAGAATTAGGCATAGGGGGCAATTATCTTCAATTCACAATTTACAGATTATCAAGAAAAGAGCAAAAACAAATTCAGAATGTTGATATCATTGTGCAATGCGAATTCAGGCCTCATAATTCTCTGAAACGAGATGGCGACAAGCTAAAGGCAGGCTAACGTGAGTCAGCATGCCCTACTTTGCTTTCGAAACTCTTCCCAAAGGGACCCCGTTGGGGCAACTTTCAACTCTCAACTTTTTACTGTATCTTCCGCCAGCATTTATCACATTATTGATTGCATCATGAGTGACGGTACTTTTACAGGTGGCATAGAAACAATGCCAGCAGAACATCGGGAAACAACCTCTTCTTTAGAAACTCGTCTAAGAGCATTGTTAGTAAAAACAAGAAAGTTAATTGGCGAAGAGCTGCAAGTAACGAAAACACTATGCATCCCTGGAATTTTAGATGAGCCGACACCAGTAACTGTTAACTTCGAAGCAGATCCTAAGAATCAGCTATACGCATTTGTCACGTTTCAAAACACAAATACTGACTACCAGATCTTTTATATTCCTTGCATTTGGACAGGTATCACACCCGGGGGGCAAATTACTTTAAGCACAGCAGTAACCATTTTAGAGAATTTGACGCTTAATCTAGAATACAAACATATCATTCCCCTAAACGAACTTTATGTTGAATCAAGTTTAGGAGATGACAAAACAGCTCATGCAGGAATTGGCTATGAGCATACAGAAATAGCTGGTTTCTAGGGAGTACCAACCGAACCATCATCCGAAGCACCAACAGATCGTCGGGATTCAATAAATGAGACATCTCTTACCAAAGCTTCTCGGGGCACATTACTATCTAGCCCTGGAATATAGGACGTACTCACTGACAGAAGTGCAAAGTGCGCACATTCCAATAAATCCGGCGTCCAAGACCATGTTAAAGAAGATAAGTATCCTGGATGATGACTAATAAATGATGTTAAAACCTCCCCCATAATATACATACGTGGACCGTTACCTGCATCAGCAAGCTCGCTTGGATGACAAGCCATTTTTTCATGCATGGTATTCATACGAGCCTCTAATATTGCTGTAACCAAATCAAAACGGCCTTGATCAATTGCCAATTGGAACGGATCAGGCAACTCACTTCGGACACCACAATCTTCTTGGAGAGCTTCAGCAAGTAAAATAGCTCTAGCTGTATCATTAGCCCGTACTTGCTCATGGACTAGAGGACCCATTTCAGTACAAGCAGCCTGAATCGCACCAACTAATCTACGTTGAGAACCACTACTCAAATATGATCGGTCAAATCGGGCACAAGTGTCTGAATGAGCGGGAGGATGATCCTCATCACTCTCAACAGCCCTACTCAGAGCATCAATAACAATATCGCGTACATCAGCTGCTGTAACAGCTCTCAACATTGCTGAACGCTGCTCTTGCAGTACTTCCTGGACAATAGCTGTTGCAGTACGTCTCTCATTATCCGACAACTCAATAAAACTAGGCACTAAGCTTTCATTACCTGCATCATTTCCTTCTAGCTTGTCTTCCTGAACAGTCACTACAGGAGCTCTTTGTGGAGAAGGGTGTGGAACTGAAGAATCTGTGTGGCGATTAGCAACATGCTGCAGTTGAGATCGCGTAGAACGACACACACCACTTTGGCTCAGAGCCAAAGCAGCCAATACTGCCCCCAATGCACTTAAAGACACTTTTCTAGATATTGAAGAAGGAGATGAAGGGGGCTGTACACTGGGTGATTTATTCATATGTAACCCTTATAAATAAGGGGCGATATTAGCAAATAATCAGCAAAAGAAAAAGATACTAAGCAGTAGCGCTAGGATCCATCCAGAATAATTCCCAATTATGACCATCAATATCTTCGAAATCACGGCTATACATAAACCCTCGATCAGTAGCTGGCTTTGGCTCAGTACCACCAGCCGCTAATACTTTTGCCATCATAGCATCCACTGCTTCTTTGCTTTCAAATGATAAAGCGATCAAAGCTTCTGTGCTCGTTTTGGTATCGCAAATAGATTTTTTGGTGAAGGTCAGGAAAAATTTTTCTACTAAAAGCATGATATAAATATCTTCGTTCACGATCATGCAAGTAGCATTCTCATCAGTGAACTTAGGATTGAAAGTGAAACCGAGTTGCATAAAAAAGGCTACTGATCTTTGCAGGTCTTTTATTGGCAAATTAAGGAAAATCTTTGTTTTCATGGTAGTAATGTTATTAGTAAAATAGGTATAACACGAATAAATAATTTCCCCCAACTATGCCTCAAGAAAGATCAGAAAATTGCTCCAATTCAACAGCAGCAAAATCACGCTCCGCGCTGATTAAACGAACAAACCTTCCTTGTTTATAAGAAATAACAAAGTGACAATCTTGCCAAGACTGAATATAAACTGAATCACTGACACCATGCCATACCCGCCTTTTCTTATCATCACATCTCAGCTTGATCGCTCCGATAAATTCAAAAACAGGTTTGATTTCATGTGGTTGCAAACCTAAAGCGCCCAAAATCTCTAAGTCATTACTGTCGAGAAAATACTGAGCAGCCAAACTTACGTCATCAGGTTTAAAAACACGCCTTGGCCGAGCAATAACAGATCTGACTAACTCGCGAGCACCTTGCCAATGATCAAGAAAAGAATCAATCATGTGCTTCTGAGCACTATTATAGCGCTCGCTATAGAGAGCCGTAATAGACACTCCTACTACCTTGGTATATACGACCTCAAAACGAAGCCAAGCAATTTCACGCTCTCTACCATTACCATAAAGAGTGACACTCAGTAGCTCACGCAATTGTAACCAAAATTCATATACCTCGATTTGAGGATCAAATTTCTTAGCTTCAGCTACTAAACACTGAACTTGCTGTTCTAGAGATTTTGGTAAAGTCATAGGTCATTACAGGAGGAATTAAAAATAACCTAAAATCTGTGCTATTACCAGATCAAACCATGCAAATATAAAGTTGAGCACCACGAAGTAATTCACCGTCAATTGGCATGATGCAATGCACCAAACAGCTAAAACTAAAATAATTATCTAGCAGGCCATAATGATCGCGGGAGGAACATAAAATCAGATAATGAGGCCTAAGCTGCTAGCCTCCAGGGAGAGTGCCCAAAAACCTTTTCGCCTACCAATGGCATTCTAGCATGCACCACCTTATTGAAACCAAAATCTCGCTTAGAAGCCCCATGGTGTTTCGTATCCATAATCAACACTGAATGAGCTTGAGAATAATGCTTATAAAGCCAATCTGCCGCTCGAAGATTGGCGGCTTCTAGAAACTGCTTCAGTACCATCATTTCGCCTCTGGGAGCATGAATTAAATATTGATCAATGGTTAGAAAGAAAGCTAATGAAGATGCTGGAAGATCTAATGATCGAGAGAAGACATCACGAGTCATTGCAGAAAATGACTGTTCTCGAGCTAAAAACTCATCCTTGATTGCTTGCTGAATCTGCGCACTAGGAGCTACTAGGGTTGGTACATTGCGTGGTGCGCCATCTTTCATATGAGTCAGCAAAATCATCTCAGTACCGCTATACCCATCTGAATGCCAAGGGTGATACAAATACTCAGGATCTAATGTCATAGCCCCCCACTTACCATTGTTTCTTACAACAACATCATCTACCACCAACACTCCCCATTGTGACACTAAAGCTCTAAGCTCTTCGCGGTGTAGAGTGAACCAGGCATTAAAATCCAAACCATTATCCATGGATTTCATCCTCTTGCCAAAACCATCTAAAAAATCAGGATTAGCTTGACCTGGGCAAAGGATTGAAGTTTCAAAATCAGTTCCACTAACAATTTCCAGCATATAAACAATCTCAAAGTCTAGTATTTTTACTTTAGATACTGCTATCTCATGACCGGCAGTAAAGCCTGACGAATTGCAGATTGAGTCCGATCAACCACTCCTTTGCCATTCAAAGCAAAAACAAAAAATTCTTTAGCTGCCGCCATTGCAGTGCGAACATCACGATCAAGTCCAGGTTCGCTCAACATTTTCTCATAACTCATATTGCGACCAGGATTACGGTCAGTAGCAGTAACAATTCCTAAGGCTGGAATACGATCCTTGCCATGCGCATAATGATTAATGAACGCCTGAGAAGGCAAAAGGGGCGCACCACTGGTATATGTCAAAGCAACTCGTTTATAACGTTCATCAGTAATCTCCGCTGCAGTAGGTGCTGCGACCATACCGAGAGCCCATCCAATCGGCCCAAGATCACTCATAATTGGAATCTCATATGCATGTAAACCGTGATTGCCTCCTCTAAGAAATCTCTCAGCTTCAGCCACTAAAAAATCATGTGCTTTAGCTCGATCAAAAGTCCAAGGTTTTGTAAAAAAATAAGCACTAAGATCAACTGTAGGTACCATAAACCGAGAAGGAAACTCCAAATCCAACCCAACATTTTGAAGACCAACATTGGCACGTTCTAAAATATTGAGGACTTCATATATTTGTCGCCAAGATTCTCTGACATTACCAGCGTGAATCCAATAGTCCCCCTCAGCTAAAGTGACCCAAGCATCCACTGGAATTTTAGCCTTATTTAAAGCTTGTAAGAATTCAATCAGAGCACTATCAGTACGTAACTCTGCATTATTCAAAGCAATAGCAACACGTCCACGAACCTCTCTCAAAGCCTGGAGACAATCATCATTAGCCAGCCGCTCCAAAAAGAAAGTACCACGTGAACCAGTCCCCCTCATCTTCCTTGTTTCATCAGCTTCTTCCCGACTTTCTACAAAAAAAGTAACATTATTGGGCTGTTGCATAAAAATGAAAAATTAGATCAGTTGTAGTGATCCCCTGACATGAACATCTTCTGGCAGCATACTATTACGCTCTAGCCAATAGGTTTTATCATCAGCATTCCAACTACCAACATCAATAGGGTCACCACTTTTAAGAACACCCGGTGCGTTTAAAATCAGATCCGATGAACCTGTTTGCCCGGCTTCTAGTCTTCGCTCCAGAACACTACTTCTCACTACTAAAGCCAAAAATTCTCTAATACCACTCAGCGCTACTAGCCCCTTGAATCTCATCTGAGCCACTAAGTATTTTACATAATCAACATCAGACATGCTTGGTAGACGTGGATATTTAGCAACAGAACTACTACCGTCTACAAAAAACATTTTCCATTTTTTAGGATCAGGCAATGAAGCACCAAAGTGCTTTTCACGAACTGATGATTGAACATCAATTTCTTTGCTCATACCATTATAACCACAGCGAGCATTAACGATATTCAATAAAGTAGTAACATCCAGTGGCGGTATGCAGCACAATAGTGGATCTGCTAATTCATTAATAGCACCCAGCTTCTTAGGAGTGATCCGGCTATTTGTTTTCACCAACGAAGGCGCCCCGCCAGTATCAATGCCATATTTTGCCCAAGCTCCTAAAGCTTCACGATGCTGACCAGCTAGACCTTTCATAATACCAGCATTATCCATCACATCCTTTAAGTCTTTTCTTACAGGGAGCCGCTCGGCACTTTCAATATCAGCTAACATCTTTCTGACAGTATCTACTCCAAGATTTGATGAAAGGGCAGGTAATACGTCTGCTCCCATCACACCAATACCATTTTTAGGCATTTTAAAAATTAAAGGTGTCAATATATAACACATTTATTGGAAATACCAATATCTCCTTATTAAACATAGTTTTATAAATCTTATGTCTAAAATTGATACTTAGCGTGTTTCATGTGGAACAAATAATTACACAAGTCGCCCGGACCATTCACTACTGAATATACTCCTGAGCTTGGAAATAGACTCGCATCACTAATGTGAGGACTCGTGGAGAAGAATGTAAACAAAGTAACATTTTGTACCACTTTCAGATTGAGCTCTTAAAGCAGCGGTCAGTCAAATGGAATGGTGCTAGGAACCAAGGCATCGATGAAGTAGTAATCAAAGAAAATACATACAGCAAAAACATAGCCAAAGCTTAATTTAAAGCTCTTAGGTAAGAGCTAGGCTAAAATAGCTATTCAATAGTTCAAGTCGGAGGTGATAAATCACAGATATTCCCAACTCAACACAATCATCTACCTCTTATTTAAGAAATCAGCCACAAATCCTTGAAGTTTCAAATTCTCAATTACACCCCGCAATAAATAGTTGTTTACAAAATTAACAGTATAGATTCTTCCTCCTTCTTTAAGCGGTCGAATAATATTCTTTTTCCGTAAATTAGCTATAAACCTAGATTTCTGAAGAGATCCTTCAATTCCAACAATATTTAATTCCTCAGATTTTATATGCATTTCATTTTTTGAAAGAAGATATTTAAGAATTTTGAATTCTTTTTCAGTAATATGCTCTCTATCAAGTGCAAAGGAAATTGCCGGCATTAGTATGTGATCTCTAGCATAAGTTTGCCCTAATAGGCTATCAATTTTTTCAATTTCATTTTTCAGTCCCAAGAGAAAGTATTCTGACCAAGCTAATACATCTGCTCCCTGAAGAGAATCAGCAGCAGAAAGTTTCGAATAGTACTTATCCCTATCGCTGTAAAAGACACATGAAGGATTTATAATCCGCCCCTTCTTAACTTGAAACCCCAATTTTATTAAAAGCGCGTAATTTAGCAATCTGCCCATTCTACCATTTCCATTATCAAATGGATGCATAAATGCAAACCTATGATGTGCAATTGCTACCATAAGAAGTTGGTACTGCTCGGCATGATCAGCATTTATGAACTCCAGAAATTTCTCAAAATGATCAGCTAAACTAGAAAAATCAGGGGGGATATGTTTTGAGTTATTAATCACTACATTGCATGATCTTAGACTTCCTGGATATCGTGAACCTTCACCATCAGGAGGCAGCATTAGATCTTTCGTTACAATCTTATGTAGCTCAGACACATATGCACGCGTAATCTTTGTCTTTTCATTTGTATTTTCCTCAATAAAAGCGATTGCTTTTTCAAGATTAGTAATCTCTTTTTGAGACTCGTCTTTTTTTGTTTTCCCGTCAATAATCTTTTCCACATATTCTGAGAGAGTTGTGTTATTTCCCTCAATTCTTGCTGAACCTAATGTCTCAAGTATTTGAAAAATGTTTTTTATTTGAAAAAAGATATAAGGCGGTATTTGTCCTATTAGTTTCTTAGATCTTAGTTTCTCAAGGTCTAAAATAGTTCGAGCCAAGTCACTTCCCCATAAGGGATCAGGTATAATTATATGTGTATCATCACTCATAACACTTTATTTTTATATAATAACTACTTATCAACAGGATATCAAAAACAGCACAAGTAAGCAAAATAAGCACAAAAATGCCAAATACTTACTTATCACAAGTTAAAAATTTTACTTATCATTGGTTAAAAACACTACTTGCTATTCACGACTATTCTCGCTTTCATTAAAAGTAAACCTAGCCTGTCTAAAAACCAAGGCCTTCATATTTTGGGGATAATACCATTTAGAACCACTCGAAAGCTTTTTTATAACAGAAAAATGGAGAAGAATATAAGCAAAGTAACATTTTGTACCACTTTCAGATTGAGCTCTTAAAGCAGCGGTCAGTCAAATGGAATGGTATTAGAAACCAGTGTATCGATGAGGTAGTTATCAAAGAGCACGATTACAGTAAAGATACGGCTAGCAACCTGACTGTAAGCCCTTAAATGTAATTGATAGTAAGAAGATGACTTAATAGCTGAAGTAGGCGGTGATAAGCTGCTTACTTTCCAACTATTATTGAATCTCTATACCAGCTAAAAGTGTACAAAATGCATCTGCTCCAAAAGTAGGACGAGTAGGAAATAAGGTAGCACCAAGAGATATAGCAAAGAAGCCTCTCGGATTTTCAGTAGTTCTACTTGTATATAAACTAGCTCCTACAGCTACAGATGGATTTATATTTAAAGAGCTCATGAAACTTGGATCATAGAAGGACAAACCAAGACTTGCATGCATGTTCCAGAGAGAACGTTCCCTCGTTCGATAATCAGCAATAATACCTACTGATGAAAGTGAGATTGAAGGAAACGAATTACCTCCCCATCCCGGCGTGAGTGTAGTACTTAATCCTAGCCCCCAATTTCTCTCTCTATACCCTATCGTTCCATGAATAATGCCCAGAGGGATCTCTGCGTCTATTGTAGCTCGGGCGCCATTACATCTTATATCAGGGAAATCGCGTAAGGTTGTATGCGTACAGCTAGTGGGTGTTCTGTAGGCATTTTCAATATTATGAGCTGCTAAGGTGCCAAGTTCGACAGCTACCTGACCATAAATTTGTTGTGCACCTGCTTGCGCTGGCAAGACAGTAAGAGCTGAACTAATCAATGCAGAACATAAAGCAGCTCTGGCCTTTTTCGAAGGTATATGAGCTTCTAATTTTTCTCTCATAAATAAAAACACTCTATTATTATAAAATAATTAGAGTTTCTTGTATACATCGTGGAGAAGAACGTAAACAAAGTAATTTTCTTTACCACTTTCACATCGAGCTCTTAAGGCAGCGATCGGTCAGATGGAATAGCACTAGAAATCAAGGCATTGATGAAGTCGTGGTAAAAGAACATAAAGCATCATCGCTACTACAATAATGCTTACAGCAAGCTATTAACAAGCCACTGAGAGCACTAACTAATGGACGTAGTAGGTGTAATATAACTTTCCTCACCAATAACTGAAGTGTTGCTATGAGCGTAAAGTCATGAGATAAGACTAACAACTACTCTAACATTACATTATGAAGTGGTGGAAGCTTCTACTAATTTGTTTGATATTTACCACGATCCTCACTTTTCACATTAGAGACAACTTGCATAACTGGTATTATTATTGGGACTTTACAGGCGTGCTATTAGCAATAGCTAATTTTATTACTCATGTGGCTTTCACTGGAGCTATATTATTTTTGGTTATAGAGGCACTAATATACTTAGTAAAAAAAATAAACATAATGAGAGCTAAAGACCAACAAGTTATATTACCAGTCAAACCACTTACCATCGATTCTAAAACTGAATGGGACGATGTCATCATAGAGCTTACTGAAAATATTACATCGACAAGTGATTGTGAAAAATCACTATTTCTTGATGGGCAATGGGGTGTAGGTAAAACCACATTTCTTAATTATTTTGCAGCTTTATTATTAGCACTGAAATTTAAGGAGAACTCTAATCAGCCGTATTCACTGTCTGACATCGGCTTTGATATACGTGAATTAGATGAGCTCCCAGAGAAGTTAGTTTCTGCATTTCAAAAGCTTGAGCTAAGTACTTGGGATATAATTCCATTTAATCCTTGGCAGCTTCATAACAAAGATGATCCGGTACAAACACTTTTTGATGCACTTATTGCTCACCCTAAGTGCCGGCAGTTACAGGTAGATCATTTACTGCAAAATCTGTTATCACAAATAAGTTATACAAATGAAAACTGGTGGTCGGCAGTTCTTAACCTACTAGTTGATCCACCAACTACTTCTAGAATTATAGAAAAACTAGGTAAGGCTCTAGGTAATTACAAACTATTAATTACTATCGATGACTTAGAGCGATGTCCACCAGAATATATAGACAGAATTTTCAGGTTAATCTCATTACTTAGACCTCTACATAAAAATATACGATTTCTGATAGCTGGAAACTATAAATTTGTTGAGCATCAGCTTCAGACTACTCTTAAGCTAAGTCCAAACGGACCGGAAGAGGGAGACGTACCTTTTATGGAGAAACTCTTTTATACATCATACCTACCTTATGATGACACAATTATTGCATCCTACATTTTAAATTTCAAAGAACGCACTTCCTCTTCAATTGCTAAAACATCACAAAAAACTACGGTCACAGCTTTAGCGAATGATTGTATCTTACCCTTCTTAAAGGTGTTTGGCATCGTAAATAGACGTGAATGCAAAGAGTTGTGTCAGCTGTTTTTTAGAAACCATACTCAATTTATGGACACCATGAGAGGAAGTATTCTTCTTTTTGCCTACGAGTACCGACACCATAAAGCAGTAATAACCATGGAGAAAATATTTCTCTCTTTACTTTTAATGAAAATCAAAGACAAAACCGTTATACAAAGAATCGAAGCTAACTCTAACTATATAATTTCAAATTTTGGATTTGCTAAACCAATTGCAGAGATTCCTATTTGGGACGATCATAATTTATGGCAAGGCTTAAGTATGCCTCAACGAGAGTACTTAGCT
>CAZXKW010000002.1:8925-10069 GCA_964641565.1 uncultured Candidatus Peribacteria bacterium | reverse complement strand
AAACTATTATTTGATCTGGCTGACATTATTATAATCCCTAACATTGATGGCATAGTTACCGATCCTTATCTTGAACGACAACTTCCATTATTTATTAATGCAATACTTAAAATCCGTTAGATTCACGTAGGAGCATGAATTGATACATTATTCACTCGATTTTCAGTTTGTTACTATTTTCTCTGAGCTCAAGCTAATAACAAAAACGCCCATCTGACTCTCAGAAGGACGAAAATGGAGAAGACTGTAACCAAAGTAATTTTCTGTACCATTTTCACATAGAGCTTTTACGAAAGCGATCGGTAAGATGGAGTGGTACGAGAAATCACGGCATTGATGAAGTAGTAGTGAAAGAAAGAAATTATAGAAGAATTACCGAATAAGGGCTTCTAGCCATGACTCAATGTATTTTTAATACATTGAGCTACGTCAATAGCTGACGTTGGAGGTAACTCATACAATTAGCGTTTTTTTGTAATAGATAGAAATTTCAATAGTTGCATGTATGATATCTCTAACTCCGGACGTATTTCGTTTTCTGTTAAAAATTAACTTTGCACATTTGGTATTATTGCAAGACAAGTAGCCGATCACCAGTTACACAAGCACACAGAAATAGGAGGGAAAAGCCATTCTAGTTAGTTTAATCTCCTCTAGTACAATCACCTATAAAACCGTTACAGTATAACTGTCACAATCCCCACCTCGATGGAAACATTGCAACAAATACTAGGGTATACAGCCACTCAAAATGAATGCTGGTTCGGTTGGTTCATAGGAAGCTGTACGTATAAGGTCCTAGGTGATGCGATTTTTCTTTCTTTAGGTGATGCACTCGCCGCTAGTGGCCTTCTACTAACAGCGTACCAATTGAAGACAGGTAAATGGCGGATAGTTCTTAATATTCGTCCGAAATGGCAATCATACCTTAGTCTAGCAGTACTAGTTCTTGGGCTGATTTGCTCTCTTTTTGCCGCACTTGTGAGAACAGTTCCAATATTTGCCATGCCTCCGCCACTTTATTATCCACTTTTTTGGGAGGTAGTGGCTTTCCTATGCTTTATAGCTGCGCCAGTACTCATGTTAGCATTTGCTACTCGCTATAAATATCTATTTAACAGACACACTGCAAGAAAATTTTACG
>CAZXKW010000002.1:0-8915 GCA_964641565.1 uncultured Candidatus Peribacteria bacterium | reverse complement strand
CTTGAGGCGGTTAACCATGAACACCTTATTAAGCCGTGTATAGACATACTCCATGTGAACCTTGGTGAAATTACCAAAGCATTAGACAGTTTAAGACTAACCAAGCGAAATGAACCTTTAAATGAAAATGAAACATACGCTAGTTATGCGCACGCGATTGTTAGTGTCATATTCACTGAAGATCGAGTAAGTCAGTACATTGTTAACTCAAGACTCTACTTCTTACTCAGTTTCTGGGACAAGTTGGCAGAATATCAGATTGATCCGCGAGTAGCTAAAAGAACTACAGATCATTTACTTGACGCATTATACAATGATCACAATTCATACTTCTACCGTCAAAGAAGTGAGAATGGTGTCTCACTTGCAGTAAACATATATGAAGTAATATTCACGAATCCTTACTTACTAGCAAAAAGAGGCTTGCTCAATCCACCAAGCACATTATTTCGCAAATATGAACAGCTAGACAGTGAGTACCTTAGTGTTTTTCTTAAAGCTCTTAGCGATAGTATCAGCACATACTGGCAAGAAATGTGTAACCCAGAAATTAAACAGGAGATAGTAAGGGCGCTTGAAAAGCTTGGTAAATACTCAGAGACATTAGCCCGTGCAACTCAAGATCCAACAAACGGTAAAGAACCTTTCGAACAATTAAGTTTAATTAGTAGTTTCCTCCAATATGAATACTTACAGCTTTATGTAATCGCGAAAAGAGACAAACTAATGATTAGTGAAGAAGAAATATCAGTTAGCACTGATGCATCTTCAGGTAAGAGCATCAACTACGCCTATGTAGAAGCTATATATGCCTTTCTTGCCGCACTTTCCTATGCAAAAGAAGAAGGGGACTTTTTAATTAAGACTGCAGCCCGGAATGTGGTAGATGGTTTATTTACCCCCGTAGTTAGCGAGACTCACATAAAAATCCTGAAAGAGCGCTGTATACAGTTGATATGGGAGAAAATCATGGGTGAAGGCGAACAAAATGTAAGAAGTATGACACCAAATATCAAAGGTTATTTCCCTGTAGTAGCTAGGACCTATCTTGATGCCGTTCTGAGTAAACATCGTCCTTCTTCTAATACTATTATTGAAGAGCGGAAAAAACTAACTGCATTTTTATATGAATCCTTGAAACCAAAGTTAAAGGAAAAAATGCAAGACGACGTATCATTATTCGAAGACCAGTTCCTCCCCAAATCGATTGTATTTAATGAGACAACCAACAAATTCGAACATAAGCTGTGGGGAGGAAAAACTGAAGAGATCTAAAACAGGCTTCACTGGCATTAGTCAATTCCGACTATATCCCCCCACAAAAAGGTACCTAACTATGAGAATCTAGTAATGGGAAAGGGACATTTTCATACTCAGTAGCAAAAGTACCATCATCTCTCACAATTTGTGTGCTTCTAGGCTTATTGGGAAGAACCCCAATGTTGTCCTTTAGCAGAAACACATGAACACGTGTAGTACCGTTGGTATTATGAACCGTACGCATCTTAAGCCTCCCCTGTCGTACAAACTTGAACGCAGTCTGGCTTCTCACACCAAAGTAGTGGAATAGCTCCCATAGGCTATACCACGAGTCTTTATTCTTACATACATAGCGAGGGATGATCTTCTTATCAATAGCAGCCTGACAAACCACACACTTTGTACCACTGCGATCGTACCAAGTTTCCTCCCTACCTACGTATTGATCACATATACAGCACTGGTAAGTACCATCTTCTTCAAGATGAAACCCCTGGGGCTCGAGTTTGAGACGCTCGAGTCTTTTTTGTTCACGACAATGGCTCTCCCACAAGACCTCCATCAAGCCCATAAAATTAGAGGCTGCATCTCTTGCTTCTTCTATACCGTATTCAACTCCATAATGCTTGTTCATCAACGCCTGAAACTCCGCTGCAGACTTATCAGTAATTATCATATGAATTGATTAATGTTACTATTCATAAGCATTTCTAGCAGGATCAAGGTGACCTTACATTAGTTTATCTCATACAAGATATTGACTTTGCCAGGTCAATATCTTGATGTAATTCAATCTGCAGAAAGCCCCCCTTTGTAAGAAAGATGCATAGGAGCATATCTATCGATAACCAATGTATTTTGTGAGTGAATAACCAAGAATTTAGGGAAGGTTTCGTGAATGAATATCACAGGTTTTAAATGTACCTATTTCCACCCCAGCCGAAACAAAATAATCATCAGTTTTTTGTTATCCTTATGGGGGGAAAGTTCTCACCACAATAGAGAAGGTGCAGAGAGTCTATTATGCAGAAAGAAACAGGCACCGTTTATCGAAACACCCACTCATAAAATAGTCAGAATAATACTACTTTCCCCCCTAAAAATCATTAGTTTATTTGACGCATAACTATCTGGCTGATGGAAGCAAAAGCGGGACGGACATATATACTACAGGTTCAACCCAAAGAAGTGGTTATCATGGAAACCAAGGGGTTGTACCGAAGAAAACGTTACAGATAACAAAAGACTCCCACCCGACTCGCAGAAGGACGAAAATGGCCAGCCAACAGAAGGGACAGAGGCTGGCCCCCTAACCAACTCTAGATATTTTCAGAAAAACTCTTAATCATTCCGCTCAGCATCTTATGTACAATCAATAGTTCCTCTTTCCACCGTATTAGCAGTTCGTTGGTCAACTCTTCAGCTAGCAGCAAATTCACCACTGCCACACATTCATATACTGAAGCTCGAGCCATCAAATAAAAATTACGCTTTTCTTTCTTACTAAACTTGCCACTCCCCTCTGCGATATTCAAAACTACACTAAGCAGTGCTCGACGCAGCTGATCAGAGACATACTTATCTGTTTTATTATTTTGCAAATATACACGAACCTCTTTATATAGTTCTGCAGACTTCTGATAAACCGGAAATGTCTCAAAGATAAACATACTTTGTATTTAAGTCTTCAAACCATACAAAGTCATTTATGAAATCTTCATGAGCAATTAATTCCTAGTTCCTCGCTCCTATTTCCTTCGAGTCCATATGACAGTGCATGCGAACAAAGGAATAAGGAAACAGGAAAAAGACTCGCCTCGTATTAACGAGGACTCGTGGAGCCACTTGTCGGACTTGAACCGACAACCTTTCGCTTACAAAGCGATTGCTCTACCATTGAGCTAAAGTGGCCTATATTTGAAAAGCGCTTGCATCTTACTGATGAATGCTCATTCGTTCAAGAGCAAAAAGCACAAATTGTCTCTTTATAGGTTCTCGGTCTTCAGTAAAGCCTTTATCTTCGTTCTCGCCATCTCCAACCCAGCAAGCAATGCAGCACGTCTCTCGGCAATATTAGCTGGCAAATCAATTCGCCCAGCTTGCCATAAAGCGGCAGGGATAGCAGCAATAAGTGGCTCATTCGCCTGCCATTGATCAAGCGAATAATGAATGAGTCCCAAGTGTTTTCCAGCTACGAGATCACGTCTCTCCCAAATCATAGGAGTAAATGAACATGGCAACACGACCAGCACCATACTCAACGGCCCATCAATAAATGACATCGATTCAACCATTTCAGTTGCGCTGCTCACAAAAGCTGCCCAAGCTGCTTCTTTAAAATCTGGCATTAACAATTCACTGACAGCATCCGCATATCCTGCTGGTACCACCTTTTCAGACTGACCAGTTAGCCTAGATTTAGCATAAGATGCAAGATCACAAAACGCTTGTATGGATTGTCTGCCTTCATTTATACTGCCTAAATTTTTCATAAAGTCTGGTTAAGATTTGGATGATAGAGAAGCTCTATAGACCTGATACACACTATCTAATTCATCTGGCGCCTTACACTGTTCTGCACACTTTCTTAAATCATTTGCAATTGCGGTAAGTGGCCGTAAATTTTCCACCGGCACCCGTATACTACCCAATTCACGAATAAGAACAATTATATGTTGCAATACATTTGATAAAAATTTCCCCCTCTCAGCAGGTGGCAAAGCAGCCTTTACCTCAGATATTTGATAAATTGCAGGATTTTCCCAATCTGAAACATCCCCACTAAAAATATGCGCCATTTGAAGAACATCCACTAAAGTAACAGCCAGCGCTCTTCGATCAGCAATGCGAATATCATTTCCTAACGCAATAGCCTGCTGAATTTCACTTACATTAGCAAAATTAGGAGTCAGAGCAACAGTCTCAACAGCCTGATCTCCATTGCTGTCTGCAAAATTACGAATGACCCAGCCCTTATTTGGATGAGCATCTGAAATTGAATAGGTCAAGGTTTCTCCCACCGACGTAACACTACCAGGATCTCCTAATTTAAGCTTATCATCAGGTCCCATGAAAAGATTGTCAGGTTTAATATCACAGTGAGCGAAGCCTTCAGAGTAAGCATGACACCGAGCAACAGTATCAATGACATCAGCCATTGCTGCTAACTTTCGTGAAGGTGGGACATGAATATCTGCAGCAAACTCCCAGCCATTTTGTACTTTTCGATCACGATTCACCACTTTTTCGTATGCTATAACTGGTAAACCATTGGCTCTAGGCTCAGTGACCGTCAAACATTTAACCACCCCAGGAATATCGGCCTGCAAAAGTTGGCTAGCATTATATGCTTCCCGTTGATAGCTCATAATACGACCATTCTGAGCCTCCAAATCAGCACTAGAAGCATTCTCAGCAGCCAAAATTGGTTCTTTGATTGCAGCACGAATCAACTTCTTTCCCTTGAGCACATAGCCATCTTTCACCATTCCCATCCCTCCCCAACCAATCACTCCGGCATTATTCTCTAGGAAATCAAAAGTATAGATGGTCACCTCAGTCCCATTAAGATCACGCAACTTCTCACCACCGATACAGAGGGCCTCACGCAAAGCAATATTATTAAGAACCTCAGATCCATTGGCTAAAACTACTTGTACCAATTCATCTGACAAAGCCGGATATCGACCAATGTACTGACGAGGATCGAATTCAGGAGCCCAATTAGAAACTTGAGGGCGAATTTCCTCAATCAAAGCCATCAATTGCGAACGTCTTTCATTGAGTTGCTTTAGCCACTCCTGGGCATCAAGCTGTGCTATTGCATCCACACGAGCTGTAGCATCTAAATCGCTTTTGCTTGGTGAAAAATCACCGGTCGGGTAAAGATCGTCATCATCTAAAACGATTGTCTGCAAAGGATCACTTCCCTGCGTATCGTCTTTTAAAGGTGCTAAAATCCCAGCGACAACTGTAGCATCGTCATGCACAGTCTGGTGTTGCTTACCACTACCAGTAGTTTGCCTTGGTACGTCTTGAATTGTGTCGTGTGCTGACCCCTTCTCCACCATGTCTTTTTGTTTTATCTGAACATTATAGCACAAACCACCAACCTCAGTCATCAGGAAATAAAACACACCGAAAACACTACCAAAAGTATAAAAAATTGATCAAACGATATATCCGCACGTATAGTCAGGGAGTGCAGCAAAACACAATCATCGCCTAGTCACTAACCACCAAATACTACCCCTATGAACTACTGGATCATCAAGAGTGAACCACATACCTACAGTATGGATCACCTCACCCAGGACAAAACTACTGCTTGGACTGGCGTGCGCAATTATCAAGCTCGCAATAATTTGCGGCTAATGAAGGAAGGTGATATTTGTCTCTACTATCATAGTGGCGATGAGAAACGAATTGTTGGTATAGCTGAAGTAATCAAACCAGCCTATCAAGATCCTACTACTACTGATCCCAATTGGGTCTGTGTCGACATCAAGGCACATAAAAACCTCAAATCACCTATTAGCTTAGCAACATTAAAAGCACATCCTACCTTAAGTAAAATGCTTTTAATAAGACACACTCGCCTCTCCGTCATTCCCATTAGCTCTGATGATTACCAAACCATAATCTCACTCAGCAGCTTGAAATTGAGTGTTATTTGAACGAGCCAAAACTCTCGATAGTTGAGCTCTATCTGTCTGCCTACTCAGAAACAAAGCCCTCAGTGTGGCAGCATCATTTGGAGTAATTGGGTAAATATGCTCAAACAAAGCTGGTGTTGGTTCAGTAAAAGACACAATAGGCATATACCAAACCAATCTATTAACACTGCCTCCCTCAGCATTTGTCTTAACTTCTGTCACTTGCAGAAAAGAGTGACGATCATTTGAATCTGAAGGTTCAAAACAAAATCGAAATGTACGATTGTCGGCAGTAGTCTGGGTAAATGTGCACTTACCATCAACAAATAACGCCATTACATATTTATTGACAGCCTGCCAAAGCAACCAATCATGCCCATGTTTGTCCAATTGAAATTTTAATTGATTCGTAAGCGCAGTCATTACAGCTTCTGGAGTAGCCAGAGTGGCAAAAGTAACATCAAGATTTCTTCTCATAAAATAATAACTTACAATTAACGAATATTTACTTTAAAACAATACCAGATCAAAGTCAATAAACCATTAACAACTACAAGCCAGCAACAAGATCACTTATTCTTTGTCTAACTATTGCATACATTTTTCGATCAGCGCCCATTCGATACTGACTAAATTGATCAAAAGACCAATGTTGTAAAAGCGGCATAGGAACAGCACTTGCCTTTACGAGATCTTGTAAAACTGGTGATGGATGATACCAATAATGTTCTTATATCACTGGAGAATTTTCGATTAGGAGCCATACCCTTTACATACCCCATTTCTGCCTCCACCCAGAGTGGCAAACCTGCCTTAGTAAAGGCTAAATTTTGCAAAGTTGATTCTCCTACTACTAAGCCAAAATCATGCTTGGCAGCAAGCGCAACTGACGCAGTTTCTAGAAGTTTCATCGCCTCAGCCCAGGAAAGATCTTTAAATCGAGCAAATCCTTCCCAATTCCTAATTTGATCAGGTCGTACAAAAACATCATAAGCACTGATCAAATCTAGGTAGGGCATAACCACTATATTTCTTTCCACATCGCTCTCCGCTGAGAGATCAACAGTTGGAATAACGCTATTATTGATAAAATGCTGTTGCCACTGATTAGCAGATGGCGTACGCAAAGGATCAGCAATCAACCTTTCTACAAAACGCATACCAGCGCGACGAATACGCCCACCTGGATAACTATAAAGTGCAAAATACGGATCTCGATCGACTGAGAATCGTCGAGACATGGTAGTCCACCCTTCTACCAAAATACGATCAGATGGAGGCGTCTGATTACCCTCAGCACGAGGAATTGGACCAAAACCAACCTCTTTTTGCCAATTTTGCATTTCATTGAGAATGGCACGGACCCTTTCCCTATCTACGATTACTTGATGACTATCTCGATTCCAAGTACCTGAAGTAATAGCTCCATCAAGCTCTCGAGCCAAATGGGCATTATAATCAGCAATTGCTCTGTGTGATTGTTCTGAAGTCCAAATCATAAATAGCAGTAATAATAAAAGCTACTAGATACTATTTAGTACCACATCCTATTACTGATAACAAGTTTACTGAAGTAAGTCAGCCACATTGTTAAAGTGATCCAGCACCTCACGTAAAAAATATCGAGTATGTTCAATAGTGGCTATGCTTGGGTTGGCACTATCCCTCTCAAAGTGCACTTTGAATGTACCTGCATTCCAAATTTGTAAAGGCAAAACTGCAAACATGCCATCACCATGTACACCTCGCCTTGTAGAAACATTTACAGGCACAATATGAATATGAGTGCCCTGCTTCACTTCTTCGGCTGTATACACTTTGCCATTTAAATTGCATGGAAATGGAGCCACAAGAACAGTACCACCATCCAAGAATTGCTCAGCAACTGTTTGCTGCCATTTAGCCAGGATATGAGCTGGTAAATTATCACTATCCAAGCCACCAACTCTTGCCTGCAAAGCTTCTTGACTCAACACCTCTACACCAACAGCTCGTATCGCAGCTCTAAAGTCCTGAAATGTACATGCTTCTAACTTTTGAGCAGGCATGCTGTGCGCTAAACTGGTATAAACACCGACTAATTGTTTTACTCGGTCTAAAGCATCACTAGTACCCATAACAACAATTAAAAGTCAGCGACACATCTCACACCATCACCAGCATAAACTTCCTCAAACAAGGGATCAAGCTCAGTAGCTATTTGTGCTTTCAATGTTCTAATTTCAGCTGCAATTTCACACATGGATCTTTGAGCTTCCGTATCGACAGCCATCAACTCCCGAGCGATTTGCAGTAACCTTTCTAGTGAATCAGGCAGCACATAAGCAGCTCCAAGCTGAGTAGCTAATGATGATGTATGAGCAGCAGCTAATAGATTATTTCGTAAGTTAGGAGCTAAAAAATGATTATCTTCAAGAGTCTGGAGCAAAGTTATTCCTGCAGCACGTCGATCCGCCAATGCCTTTGATTTTCCCGCTTTTTGTAGTTCAGCTACTAAATCTGTATCGTAATAATCTGGTGTAGTGGGTAAACCAATAGATTCAATACTACCATCACCCATTTCCATTTGACGATAAAGAGCGGCCTTGCCCGTTTCACCATCCTTACCAATCTCTAACACTTCATATGCACCGATCATTGAACCAATATCAGTAACTTTTCCTTGCCCATACTGATCTACTAACACCTGACTGGGCTTAAAATCCATATGAGCTAACCCACGAGCATGCAACTGATTGAGACCATCAAAGGCACATGCGAGCACTTCTAATTGTTTAGAAATATAGAAACGTGGATATTGAGTAGCTTTGGGATCAAAAGCACTCATATGGTCTAAAGCTAAAACATATCCCCAGGGACAAACTATTTTCTCATAGACTACACCGGTAGTACCTCGATCCAAGAAATGCGCCACCATGTAAGGTGTCACCACATGAGGAATAGCCGCAACCTGCCCATCAGCATCTTGCCAATAATATTGCGCATTGCTTGCCTCCAATA
>CAZXKW010000001.1:7211-29183 GCA_964641565.1 uncultured Candidatus Peribacteria bacterium | reverse complement strand
AAGAGAAGAATCAAGTTACAGTAGGTTTTCAACCATTACCCGAAGGCCTAACGGTTACCGCTAGAGTAGATAGCAATGGTCAAGGAGATTTTCTTACGATTCAATCAGCTTTGGCAATTACCAAAACTGGTGTTATTGCTATTAGCAGTGGCCGCTACAATGAACATGACTTAGTGGTACCAAGTGGCGTTATTCTAAGGGGGGGGTATAACAGTAGGACTTGGCAACCATTAGCTAATAGTCAAACTATTCTCTTTGGGCTCCCTGGAAAAACTTCCATAGTCCTTAGTAATGGCAGTGGCATTCAAAATATGTATTTAGAGCAAGCAGGTACAGCAGTCCGCGCAGCTGAAGGAGCAAGCAATATCAATAGTGTAGTGATTCTTCAAGCTGAACAAGCTATCGCCGTATCCCCATCAGCTTATGTTCGTGTCGCCAACAGCAATTTTGTAAACAACAAAGTAGTATTGAATGCTAATCAGACCAATAGAGTTTTTATTTATAATAGTATTTTCCAAACCAATGATCTTTTGCTTAATAGCAATGTAGAAGGTAGTAGCTTCATCAAAAATAGTGTTTTTTTCCCAAATAAAGCAACTTTAAAAAACATCCAAGACCAAGATAATGTAGTCACTGCTGCAAAACCAATGCCCAATGCTGGTTGGCAATTCCCCGATGCCAATGGTGGCAACAGGATCAATCAAAGCTTCAACTTTGAAGGAGTTAATGATGACCAGGCCAAAACAATTCCAGGGCCCACCCTAGAAAGTCCCAGCCCAATTAATGCAATTTATCTTTATTATCAGATTAACCCTGGAGATATTTTACGTATCGTAGATCGACAAAATTTCTCCAAAGTAGTGTTAGAGACAGGCGATCAGGGCGGAACATTTAGAGGATGGATGCCAATCCCAGAAACAACTCAAATCTCTCTTTTGCTCTATAGCAATGGTGATCAAGCTCTACCATTACAAATAGGAATTGACGCTACGGCTAAGATTCCACCATCAACCTATGAAACCCAAAGCAGCATAACCTCCCAGGGCATATTTAGTAGTAGATCCGAGGCTGACTTCTTCTACCGCCCATCAGTTATAGCTAATAATGAATTACTAAATACTACACAAAAAGAGCAAATAGCTAGCATTGTAAAACCAGTTATCTTGGCGGGTAAAGATTGGCTAAGTGGTAGTGATATGAGTACAGAAAATATGTACGTACTTACCCATAGTAAAGGTTTTATTAGCCAAATACTTACCACAGACGGTGAGGGGAGTGCTAGTCAAAACTTTGAGCAAAGAGCAAAACAAGGAACATCGGACACCAGAGTATTATCTTTATTAAGTGATTATATAAACCTCAGCACGGTTTTTGGCCTAAAAGAAGACTGTAGTTTAATCACTACTTGTCCCTTCAAGGCTGAAGGGCTAAAGGAATTTCTCCCATGGAAACATCTATCTGTAAGTACCAATGATCCACTGATCACATCACATGTGGGACTGCTTAATCAAGATGGCTGGAATAATGGAACAGATCCAAATGCGTATCTAAACCTAGACTTTGGCGAGACAATAACCCAAGGTAGTATCAGTTGGACAGGGCAATTCATAACACTGCCAACTACTCAAGCTCACATCGCAACATTTACCAGTGCGGATGAATCAAATCCTCACCAAAATGCAATCTCTATTTTACAAAATCCTGATGGAAACTTGGAAATAATCAGTTGGGATCAACATGCTATTCGTACAGTACGTAGTACCAATGGAATTAGTTTTAGCCCGGGAAGAAAATACCAGTTCCAATTAAGTTTTCATAACAACTCTATCGTTTTACGTCGAGATGATGGTCTTATATTGTGGCAAAATGAAAACTTTAATTGGCGTGGTCTTAGATTCATTAAAGTTGGAAAATCTCCGTTGGATAGTATCACCACTCAAGTTGCTCAAACTTTTGGTAATGTCAGCGTATGGCAAGATCATGATATAAGCCGAACTACTTTCACTACCAATGGAACCGTAGTGGAACAGGGCCTAGCAAATAATCAAAGTAGTTTAGCTGGTAGTGTAACCTTTACAGTAAATTCATTTTGTCAGACCAATAGCCTTATTTTCAGTAACAGTGGGACATCACTAGCCTCCATATCTGGAGTTCGCGAGGGAAGCCGTTGTAAACTTACTCTTAATAGCAGCTTAACCAGCTCAGCTCAAGCAACGGTAGATATATCTGATATCAATCAACGCCAATTACAATTTATTTGGCAAACCAATCCATTCTCTGGGCTAACAACATTCAATTTAATTAATGACAAAAAAGAATTACTCAGCACCCTACTTTACTTTGGCAGCAAAGCGATTAGTGAAAGTATCAGCATTAGTAATGCAAAGGTAGTACTAGCTGATAGTAGTAACACGCTTCAATTACAGTACCTACTGCAACCAGAAATCAGCTTACAAAACTTAATAGAACTACGCCCCATACAACGATATGAAATTCTCTATAGTACTGTGGAAAGCAATTTACGACAGGGAATAGCAACAATAGCTGTTATTACTGTAGATGAATTACGTAAAACGCCTGCTCCAGAAAAATTGATAGCCTCATTGACGCCTGGCCAACGATATTACTTTGCGGCAAGAGCAGTACTCGATGATGGCTCAATGTCCCCAATATCAGCAATTCGCGATTGGCAAGTACAAGACAATAAAGAAATAAATAGTCTTGGTGCTAGTAGTAATAATCAAAGTACGATCACTTCAACATTGGCACTAGGCAATGCTCTCAACTATCAAACTGCTTATGCATCTACAGGAGATAGTATTACTAATAGTTCAATTACTGGTAACCTGATCCAAAACCATTTAGGTGATCCAGTAGAATTGGCTGGTAATACTGAAACGCAAGCGTGGTCTCTAGGAAAAGATATTGGTATATCAATGCAGGAGAAAGCTAAACATATTTATACATACCCCGGTGAATATATCGTTAGCAGCATCCGTACATTGATCGATGGAACAATTATCAAGCAAGTAGGCATAGTAGCAATCGGCGGACAAAGCCATGATCATCCTCGAATCACAGCAGAAACATGGGCAACGAGAAACAATGCTCCGAACTGGACCAACAAAGCTCAAGCACAAAAGATACCAGCGATAATTGGGGTTAATGAACCAATTTACTTACTTGGAGAAGCTGTAGATGTTTCTGGTAGAACTGACAATGCATTTACTTGGGATTATCAGATAGATTGGGGTGATGGAACTATTACTGAAAATGCTGAGGCAAAACGAGCATTCAACAAAACACGGAGAGTTGCAGGCATCGCTGAACAATTGCCAATACAACATAGTTATCAAACACCAGGTATCTACACTATTGTGAGTCAAGTGACCGACGAACAAGGAAATATCGGTATTTACCAAAATACCGTTTTGGTAACGATGCCGGAAATATACCCCAACCAAGTACAAGGACTAGCGGGCAGTACACGATTAGTAACTGTTAGTGGAGGCGTGGCTCCTTATACTATTACTCTTCCAAACAACACCATAGTGGAGTTGGCTAAACCAGGCTTAGTTGCAGTACCTATCTTAGATAATAGTACCCTAGGCATCCGTGACCATGTTGGCAACACAACTAGAGTAAATGTGAGTACAAATGATAGCGCCCACCAGGATATCTATTTGCCTAAAGATCATGAATTGTTAGTAGAACCAGCAAGTGCTAAAACCCAAGATATTATCGATATTAGTACCACGGGCGAAGAGCATCTCGTCAGAGAAACTAGATCCCATATCTATTACTTTGGTGACAGCATACCTACTTCTATTGGCACGAAACTCCCATCACTTAATAATGTAATTACGTATACCAATGATAGTACGGTGACCAGTGAACCCTTCCTTAATATTGGCACTTTTGGTGCTGTCCTCAGCGCTATCGACGGTAATGGTCACGAACAAAAGAAATTTTATTCATTACAAATCACTGAAGCCAGATTCACAGGTCAAAGCCAAGCAGGGATAGTAACCGGAACAGTATCTCCATACTTAAACAAAGTACCCGACAGCATTGAAATTTGGAAACGGGGAAGTGAAGACATCAAACTAGCAAGTGTCACACCAAATAGCAGTGGTAGGTTTATTTATTTCTTGCCTAAAAACATCTCCGAATCAGGGTACCTGTCACTTCGAGTAAAAGATCAAGTTAATCAATATACAGACCTGAGCTCACCTCAAGGATATACTTTAAAAAACCTCCCACCGACTCTCAATGGACTCCTAGAAACAGGCAATGGATCAACTATATTTGGTGAAACAGTAGTACCTGCCACCAATGTAGACACTCCGACATTCTTTGGAAGAACTAAGGCTGATGGAAATAGCTATACACTGACTATCGCCAGTGAAAATCCAACTGATTACCCTGTGAATATAGACGAAAACGGTGAATGGATCGTCACCAGTAAGAATAAATTGGAAGAGGGAGCTCATCAGTTCACTCTTAAAGACAATAATGGTGTGGTACGTTCTGAATATCAATTTTTGGTTGACCGCACTTCTCCTAAGAAACCAACAATCACTACGGCCTCATGGGCAAGTATTCAAGGACAAACTGAACCGTATGCATTTGTAGGCATCAAAACACTAGGACAACAAAGTAATGACTATTTCGTACAGGCAGATGTAAGTGGTAAATTCACGCTTAGTCCCAATACCTGGACTAGCCAGTACTTCATAGCTGTTGCCGATGCAGCCGGTAATGTGGGCCCAATTAGCAGCATTTCCGAGAAAGAATGGTCTAGCGCAACGCAAATAAGTCTCTGGCAAAAATTAAGGCCGTATTTATTGTGGAGCATGCTTATTGCCCTAGCAGCAACAAGCATCACTTACGCAAGAAAAAAACATAGTTAAGACCTAAATCTTAAGTTTGCGTAATTTAGATTCTAGAATCTAGATTTTCTGATGGTGCCAGCTTATGCGGTCAAATCTTCCAGTAGCTTTTGGAATGAATCAACATCAGAAAAAGAGCGGTAGACTGAGGCAAAACGGATATAGGCGACCTGATCAAGTTGTTTTAAAGCCTTCAATACATCTTTACCAATAGTAGTTGAGAGTACTTCTTTTTCTAAAGACCACTTTTCTTCTAGTTTGATAAGTAACTCATCAACTTGCATTTGGGTTACAGGTCGCTTAATACAAGCCTTCCAAATACCTTCTTCTAATTTTTGGCGATTGTATGGTTCTCTCGTACCATCTTTTTTGATCACTACAAATCCCTCATAGCGGACCCTCTCAATTGTAGAAAAGCGAAATTCACATTTATCACATTGTCGACGACGACGAATTGCTTTGTTATGTTCCGCAAGACGTGAGTCAATAACGGCCGTTTCCAATGTATGACAGCGTGGACATTCCATATAAGTCAGGATACAGAGTTATTGATATTGCCCTACTTTCGCCAGTGAGAATACTATAAAGTGTTTTGGGGGGAAAGTTATCTTTAGGCCTATGAAAATTCTTCATTTTTCTGATCTCCATCTTGGCATGGAAAACTATGGACATATTGATCCCAGTACAGGGTTATCTAGTCGATTTCTAGATTGGCAAAAGGCTTTGGATGATATGATAGCTATCGCAAATAATGAAGATGTAGATGTAGTAATCTTTAGTGGTGATGCTTTTAAAAATCGTGATCCTAGTCCAACCTATCAAAATGCTTTTGCTCGAGCACTTAAGGCTTTTAGTGAACCTAATCGACAAGTGATTCTTCTCGTTGGCAACCATGATCTGCCAAATATTGAGTCCAAAGCTCACACCTTGGAAATTTACCGGTCACTCGATCTACCCCGGGTTCGAGTAAGTAAAAAAATCGAACAATTTACTATTAACACCAAATCTGGTCCCCTTGGCATAGTGACATGGCCATGGATTACTCGTAACTTTTTACTAAAAAACGAATCATACAAAGGTAGGAGCTTAGAAGAAATTGATACAATTTTATTAGAAAAAGCCAGTCAACTCTTTCAAGAAAAGATTATGGAATTAACTCCTGGAATTGCTCATGTAGCGATTGTACATGCAACAGTTATGGGAGCCACATTTGGCAGTGAAAGAAATGTAATGATTGGTAAAGATTTAGTGGTACCATTGAGTCTCTTAGCGAATAATCAGCTTCACTATGTAGCATGTGGTCATTTGCATAGACATCAAGTACTTCATACTGACACCTATGTATACTATGCAGGATAACCCCAACGTATCGATTTTGGTGAAGAAAAAGAGGAGAAAGGCTGTGTTTTAGTAACTATCAATGAACCTAATTTCAAAACAACAGTTAAATTTATTCCATTAGATGTAAGAGACTTCTATACTTGGCATATTAACACGCAATTAAACCCACCAGAACAAGACGTAGAAGGGAAAGTAGTGAGAGTTATAGTCTCTGGCGATGAGGAATTTGTCAGTAGTATTGGGATGCAAAATATTAAAGATTATTTACAAAACTCATATTATTTCGCCGGCATTGAACGTCGTGTCGATGAAGGAAAGAAACTAAAAAAAACTACAAAAAACCGTGTAAACAAGCAAGAAAGTATCTTTGAGCAGGTAAAAAAGTATCTTGCAGTAAAGCAAATCGACCAAGTAAGTCAGGATTTAGTAATCACAGAAGCGAAGAAAATTTTTTCTTCCACAGAAAGTGAATAAAGTGGAAAAGTTTTACGCTTTTTTTGCAATCAACTTGTTAAATTTTTGTTTCATTTTTTAGTCACCAGCAATACCTGTCTAAAAAATTTCTCATTTGCACTGAAAGTTAGAAAGTTTTCCACCGTGGAAATTTGTTTACTAGAAAGTAGATCCACAAAAGACAACAAAGCAATGCTTATTTAAAGCCAAAAAGTTTACTTTAGTTTAAAATAGAAGATATTAATGCTATTTAGCTTGATGAGAATAGTTATTAGACAGCAAAAAACATCAAGTGCACAAGAGCCTATTACTATTATTTCTTATAGATATATATAAAATACATATAACACTAGAAAGCTTGCAGGGTGAAAAAAACTTGATACTCTATCAAAGGTAATAAAGCGATTTATGAAATTTGTCTGCTCAAAAGAAAATCTTACTCAAGCTTTGGATTTAGTAACCAGAGCAATTCCGACGAGATCAACCCTCCCCGTGCTCGGTAATGTTTTAATCAAAGCTGAAGAAGGCGTTGTAACATTGGCTACGACTAATCTAGAATTAGCAATTGTCACAAGTTTTACCTGTGATGTCCAAGCATCAGGTTCAATTACGGTTCCTGCAAAGCTTTTTAGTGCTTATTGTAATTTGTTACTTACAGAAACCGTTGAGATTGAATTGCTGGAATTGAATACTTTGCAAGTAAAGAGTGGTAAAGATCTTACTACATTCAAGGGGATTGATGCTCAGGAATTCCCACTTATTCCTCAGGTAGAAGAGAAATTACAATTTACTTTGCCTTACGATAATATTGCCAAAGGCTTAGAAAAAACTGTTTTTGCAGCAGCAAGCGATGAAACAAGACCTGTTTTGGCTGGTGTCTTGATGTACTATAAAGATAACGTGTTAAAATTAGTGGCTACAGATAGCTATCGATTAGCTGAAAAAACAATTCCTTTGGCTCTCGATCATGCTGAAGAAATGAAAATAATTGTGCCAAGCAAAACTGTCTTGGAGCTCCAGAGAATCATGTCTAAAAGGCAGGATGCTGTTCAGATTATAGTAGGGGAGAATCAAGTTAAATTTGTGGTTGGGGATGTGACTGTTATATCTCGTCTGATTGAAGGCAATTTTCCTCCTTATGAGAAAATTATACCTGCAAGCTTTAGCGCTACAATTGAGGTTTTTCGTGATGATTTTATTCGTGCTGTTAAAAGAACAAGTTTATTCTCTCAAACTGGAACCCATAACCTTTATATTGAATTGAAAGATGGAGAATTGATTTTGTCTGGTGAAACCCAAGAAATTGGTAAAGATCGATCCGTTCTTTTAGGTGAAATGACTGGTGAAGAAAAGAAGATTACTTTCAGTGCACATTTTTTATTAGCGGCACTAGAACATATTCCTGAAGATAAAGTACAACTCAATATTAATAGTGATAGCAGCCCTGGATTGCTTCGCGGCAAAGAAGAGGGATATATCAATATTATTATGCCTCGAAAAGTATAACTGTTTACCTGTTACATGAAAGCTAAACTGTCTGAATGGTTTGTTTTATTACAGATTGGATTAGATATTGGAGCTTCACTCTTTGCCTTTTTTTCTGCTTTTGTCTTGAAAGTAAATGGGTATATTGGTGGTAAAGAGTATGTTCCAGCTTTGAGTAATTATTTGCCCTTCTTTGGTATTATTCTTTTGGTTCAACTAATAGTCTTTTTTTCTTTAGGTTTATATGCATTTAAGCGCCGAAGTTTCTTGAGAGAAGTGAGCCTGCTTTCTTATGCAACCTTGATTTGGGTTGGAATGGCTTTAGCTATCTTATTCTTAGAGCAGCAATTTTATTTTTCTCGTCTACTTTTGGTTACTGCATTTGGTATTTTCTTTGGACTGGCTTTCATTGGTAGAATTTTGATTCGTCTCGTTAAGCGCCTGCTTTATCGTATGGGAGTAGCCGTAAAACGAGTAGTAATAGTCGGTAGTGGGGAACAGTCACAATACTTAGCTCATGAAATTCATCATTTACATGGTTACCAATTAGCTAGTTTGCTTCCGGATGAACAGATTGAAATTCAAAATTTCAATGAAATCTTTGCGCAGTTCCAGCAATCTAATGGTAGAGACTTAACTATAGACGAAGTGTGGCTAGCTACTGACAGAGTGAACCAGGCAAAGCAAGAAGACCTCTTTGATTTTTGTGCCGATCATAAGATTCTCTTTCGTTATGTTCCTAGCATTTTTGCTAGTAGTGCTAAACGGCTTGATGCTTTGTATGTAGGTGATTATCCCTTGATTGAGGTTTCAGCTACTCCTTTGAAGGGGTGGGGGAGAATTGGTAAGCGTTTGATGGATATTGTTATTAGTCTTTTGGGAATGATTGTTCTTTCGCCAGTATTTTTAGTAATTGCTATTTTGATTAAAATTTGGGCTCCTGGTCCAGTATTTATTGGTCTGACTAGAGTGGGGAATAAAAAGTATCAGACGCCATTTACTATGTATAAGTTTCGATCAATGATTGTAGGTGCTCATCAAATGAAAAAAGATTTGATGGCTCAAAATGAACGTAAAGGTGGACCTTTATTTAAAATGAAAGATGATCCTCGGGTGACCTCGATTGGAAAAGTGTTGCGGAAATTCAGGCTAGATGAACTACCTCAGCTTTGGAATGTGTTGAAAGGTCAAATGACTTTGGTAGGCCCAAGAGCTCATGAACCAGAAGAAGTAGCTAAATATACTACTAAACAATTACGACTGCTGAGAGCTAAACCAGGAATGACTGGCATGGCTCAGGTAAACGGTGCTTCAGATTTGTCTTTTGATGAAGAGGTGCGCTTGGAAAGCTATTATATTCAGAATTGGTCACTGCGTTTAGATTGGCAAATTTTATTTCGTACTATTTGGGTCGTGATTAATAAAAAAGGAGCAGCATGATAGAAATTTTGATTAATGCTTTACCATTGTGGTTCTGTTGATTAACAATTATACTGGCTTTTTTGGCTTTTGCTTTGCTAAGAAAGGCGGTAGTAGTTTTCCCAAAGTGGGGATGGAAAGACCGTACTGAGAATCATAGTACTCATACCGTATCGCGTCCAAGAGCTGGTGGTATTGTAATTGCTGGTTTATTCTTTGTATCTTTACTACTCATTCTTCCCTGGGATCAACATTTATGGGGATTTTTGCTTGGAGGTATTCTTATTGTTGGGGTTAACTTTATTGATGATAAGTATCGTTTACCGTGGTGGGTTCGCCTAATTGTTGAAATTATTGCCTGTTTAATAGTAGTAGCATTTGGTATTCAGATCTCAGTTCTCACTAATCCATTTACTAATGAAGCTTGGTTTCTTTTCCTCAATAATCCTTGGATGACTAAGGCTATTACTATATTTTGGATACTGTTATTTGTGAATATGATGAATTGGGTGGATGGAATGGATGGTTTGGCTAGTGGTATTAGCTTGATTTCAAGTTTGACTCTAGGACTACTCAGTCTTTTGCCATTTGTTAATCAGCCTACTATTGCTCAAGCAGCTTTTCTTTTGGCTGTTTTACTTTGTGTATTCTTGTATTTCAATTTTTATCCTGCCAAGATTTTGCTAGGGGATAGTGGTGCTACTTTTTTAGGCTTTACATTGGCAATACTGGCTATATTCTCTAGTGCTAAAGTAGCGAGTTTTTTCTTAGTATTAGGTATTCCTATACTCGATGCATTTTGGGTAGCAGGTAGAAGAGTTTTTATTGATAAAAAATCACCCACACAGGGTGACAAGAAGCACCTGCACCATCGCTTGCTCAATCTCGGATTAACTGTACCTCAGATTTGTTTGCTGCTTTATAGTATTGCTGCACTGTTTGGTATGGTATCGCTTATTTTGCAGGGAGCTAGAGCCAAATTAGCTGCTATTATAGTGATGTGTCTCTTTGCTATTATCTTTTTTACTACTATTTATTTACTAGAGAGAAGAAAGGCGAATAAACTAAAATAGAAGATATTGCTGGTCCCGTTGTAGGCAATATGATGCCAGGTAGCACCGATATGCTAGCTAGCGGTGTAATTTGTAATGGGGTGCGAGCTTGTTTGCTAGTACCTTTGCTTACTTGAATAGAAAATGGATTAGTAAGCTTTATAGTCTTTTGTATATTTGATGATTTTGGTCCAACTAAATTTACGATTCCACCAGTCTTGGTAGTTGATCCTTTCACACTGATACCAGTACCATTTCCTAACCGGGCCTCTTTAGTAACTGTAGGTTTTGGTGTAGTCACTGGCGTACAAAGTATTACTTTATTCGTAGGATCAAGTGGATTCGTCTCTCCACAGTCGACACTGCCATTATGGTTGGTGTCTTCATTGCCATCTAAAATACGGTCACCGTCCGTATCAGCCGCTAAAGCATTTGTTTTACTGAGGCGATCCAAGTCCGGTTTGAATTTTTTTGGGTCAGTATGTTTTCCTTGAGGACTGGTAAGTCCTATTTCTAATCCATCAGAAAGTCCGTCACTATCAGTATCAAAGCGGTTTGGATCAGTTTCACCTGGATCTACTAATCCGCTACGATTGGTATCTTCTTTGCCATCGACTATACCATCGCCATCGGTATCGTCTTTGATTGGTGAAGTACGCGAAATCTTTACTTCTAATCCATCGTTTAAGCCATCACTGTCGGTATCTGCAATGGTAGGATTGGTTTTGAAAATAAATTCTTCTAGATTTGTTAATCCATCGCGATCTTTATCTTCATTTGCATCACGAGGATCGAGAGGGTTGAGTTGATTATTCGTTTCGTACCCATCAGGCATTTCATCATGCTCGGTATCAGCTAGACAGGGGTTGGTCTCGCCTCCATCTGTAGTACCATTACGGTTCAGATCTTCATCGCCATCGCGGAGACCATCATTGTCAGAATCTGGGTTCGTAGGATTCGTACAACCACTACGCACTTCTACGCCGTCATTGATATCATCACTATCAGTATCTGCTTGGTTGGGATTAGTGCCGAGACGTTCTTCCTCGGTAATATCTAAGCCGTCATTATCGGCATCACTGTTACCAATACTCACTCTTACAATACTAATATTAGAGCGATTACAGCTATTAGTCACGGTTAATTGGAAACTGAGCGTTAAATTTTTTTCACTGAATGTAGGAATGGTAAAATTGGGTGTTGGGCTCTGGTCATTTCTAATATCTACACGAGGTCCGGTAGGCATTTGTCGCCAATAGTAAGTGAGCGGTAAGTTATGTGGATCAGTGCTAGAGCTACCATTTAAAGTAATAATTTTACCAGGAGTATTGTTGGTGGTGATTGTATTCCCTGCGTCAGCATTTGGTAAATCAGCTGAACATGTGGGTGTGGCAGAAGGTGTTGGTGTTGGGCTATTGGTTGGTTGTGTTATGGTAGACTGTACCAAAACAGTATCAGCCGCACTATCGGTAGTTCCATCATTAACAATTAACTCAAAGCGGTAATCTCTGCTATTACTGATACTACTTGGCAGTGTTACTCGGGCGAGGCTAGCGGAACTATTTGTTTGGTTAATAGTCAGTGGGATGTCGCTACTATTATTGGGTATATGACGAAAACGGTATTGACGCACCGAAGTGGTGGGATCGAATGTGCTGCTGCCACCGTCTAAAGTAATCTCCGTTCCAGCTGGGAAACTAGTACCTGATCTTACGGTGATTGTAGCTACTGGAGTTTGTTTGGTTCGGGTAACATGCACAACCACATCATCGCTGCTTTGGGCACCTTGACTATCAGTAACTTGTAAGGTGAAGTGAAGATCAGTTTGTAATTCAGTAATTGGTGGACTAATGAATTGCGGTCTGCTAGCTGTTGCGCTGCTTAGTACTACGTGGTAACTATCGCTTGTTGCCTGAGTCCATTGATATGTCAGAGTATCACCATCAGGGTCTGTAGATCCTGTAGCATTGAGTTGTACCTGGGTGCTGCTAGGAGTTGTTTGGTCGATGCCCGCATTGGCTATTGGTGCTCTATTGGTTGGTGATGCTGGTGTGATGATAACCGTAACTGGTGCTTGATCAGTTAATCCAACTTCATCAGTAACCGTTACTTGAAAAGATAGGGTCGTCGAAGTGCTTACTGTTGGTGCTGTGAAGCTAGGATTGACTGTAGAGTTGCTACTAAGCGTAACAGTGGGACCACTTTGTTGTTGCCAATTGAAGCTAAGTTGAGTGGCTGTGCTATCAGGATCTGTTGCTGATGCTGTCAACGTTACTAGGGTTCCTGGTTGAGGTGACTGTGGTGAACTACTAGCCGTAACACTTGGAGCTTGTTTTTCGCTGATGACAACATTGTTGGAAAATTCTGAGGAGTTATTGTTAAGTGTCTTTATGGTAGATACTGTGTCGCCTAAAATAAGATCACTACTTGGTAATGAAAATGTGAATCGACCAAGCCGAGGATCTTCGTCTTCACTGCTGTCCACAAATCTACTTTGTAGTACTTCAAACCCTTCGCCACCCTGTGTGTCAGGAGTGATTGCGGGGCTATTCGAATTATTAGCTTTGTAAATAGTAATTTGACTTTGAGTCTCAGCAGTTCCTGATAACTTAATAGCATTACCAATGCGGTTGGCACCGGTTAATTGAGCTGGTTGTGTTTGGTTATTTCCGAGGCTTGTTATAGCTACGCCAAGGCCTTGATTATTGAAAATACGGTTATTCCCTATTTCATGGCCAGTGCCACCAATAATACTGATACCATTACGACCGGCATTTGTAATGATGTTATCGATAATTTGGGTATTTTGGCTTTGTTCGCTAATATTAATGGCATCATTTTGAATACCTGGGAGGAAGTTTGCTAGGTCAGTTACACTGGCAACGCCAAATAAATTTTCTTGAATGGTATTATTGCTGCTACTGCCCTTAAGCTCAATGCCATTATCTGTTTGTCGACCAAATACATTGTTTCTGATCAATAATCTGTCACCATCGGTTACCGTGATGCCAGTGTGATTGGCTTGAGTGCTTGGATTGATTTTGCCAAAGCTGTTGGAGCTGATTTCTACTCTGGTATTGTGAATGCTTTGCACTACAATTGCCGGCCCAGAAAAACCCTGAAAATCAAAGTTTTTGATGGTAATATTACCGATATCTTCACTGACTAAGAAGGCACTGGCGGGAGGGGTGCTGCTCTGAGGTATGATTCTCGTTTTGGTTCCATTAGATTTCGCTCCATCGATTTCAATGGAACAATTACTACAATCACCATCAAACTGGATAGGTATTACTTGATTGATAGCGATTTGAGAGATGTTGTCATCAATAGAAATTTTGAAGTTACGATTGGTATTACCATCGCGATTCAAACTAAATGCAATTGCAGCTGCATTGCCTGGCCCTAAGAAAACTTCATGTAAGTCACAGTCATCGTTTGATGTAGAGGCTGCAGCACAAGGAGTTTCATGTGTAACACTTGAGGTGTCATCAACAAGGATGGCATAGTTGTCTGCAAATGCTTCAGGAGTTAAATGAAAAAAACAACCAAAAATCAGCGTGGTAATAATGAGAAAGCTGGTAATGTGGTGTTTTTTGAAGAAATACATTGGTGATTAATTCAGAACTCAGAATTGCGAATGCAGAATTTTTACTAGAGAAGAAGGAGAAAGAGGGAGTTGGTAGAAAGTTTTTAGTCTTTTACCTCTTCCCTCTTGGTGTTTAACTACGGATTAGCTTTGCATTTACTTCTTCTTGCGAGTGAATACCCATGCCAAGCTAGAGACTAGTGAGACTAGGACTAGAGGTTCAGCACCAGTTTTTGGTAATGCTGGTGGAGGTGTTGGGATATAAACTGGAGCTGGAGGTAATGGTGCTGGTGGAGCAGGTGGCAACTGTTCTTGCACAACCACTTGTTCTGGTTCATCACAGTTGTTTGCACTAGGCTTCTTGTCGAATACCTTGGTTACATCCACTGTTACATATTCAGTAGCGAATGCGCTTTGAGAACCAATGCTCATGTTGACGCGGTTTGGTAGTTGAACACCAATATTGAGTAAACAGATAGCATCGATATCAGTACCTGGAGCTTTTGCTTGAACACTTGATGACTCATCTTGGAGACGAATGTATCGCACCCATGACATTCGTGCTTTGCTTAAGTCATAGCGGTTACCGTCACCTGAGCGAGGATTGATAGTCTTGAAGGTAGTACCATCTTGAGATACTGATACCTTGAGGTCTTCACCTGCTTGGTCAGTATCATCAACTGATTGGTTGATCGTGCGGAGAGCAAAGTCATCACCGCTACCGTTAACGATTACTTTTGTTCCTAGATCGATAGTCATTTCACCATCTGATCCGAGAGAAACGAACTTGTTGTCCGGTGCTCCTAGAATATCTTCAGCACGACGGTGGCTATTGTTTGATGTCCCAAGGTCATCATCGATATCTGCGTCCTTAGAAGCGTAGAAATCATCATCACGAGCAGGATTGCTACCTTCGTCGAGATCAAAGAGATCGAGATCAAAGTTGTCATTGTCAGCGATTGTGCCATGGTAGGTTACCGTGGTAGGTGTGGTGCCAGTCGGAACAGTAATATTACCGAAGTTGAATGTTGTAGTAGTAAGTGATTGTGTAGCACCTGCTGGTAAAGCATTGATAGTCATGCTCTTTAGCATGCTATGGAACAAGTCTTGAAGTGATACTCCAGTAGCAGCACTAGCACCACTGTTTAACATTGAAAGTGTGTAATTTACCGTATCACCAGGTTTATAGATTTTCTCAGTTGAACGGTCACTAGTGGTTACTCCATTGTCAGCACGCTTACTCAAGCTTACAACTGGTGTTCCACTAGCATTAGCTGGGTTGACAGTAAGAGTAGCGGTATCGGTTTGGCTGATTGCTACTGCGTCAGTGCTACGTGCTCCTGTAATTGAAGTAGAATTGACTACACTTTGAGCAGTAGTCGTTACGGCATTAGCAGGTACACGTGCTGTGTAAGTAATTGTGATGCTGGTAACTGCAGCATTGATTGTGCCAGTGAAAAGCGTATTTCCAGCTGGTGGGAATGTCGTAGGACAAGCAATTGTTTGTGATCCAGCAGGTAATACACTCACTGAAGTACAAGTGTAATTGCTGAGTGCTACTGGAGTAGTTGGGAATGTATCTGTCCAATTGGCATTATTGATCGCAAATGTATTTGGTTTAGTAAGAACAATAGTGTAAGTAACATCTTGAGTAGTAGCACTAGAAGTGACTGCTGTAGGATTTACTTGTTTATCAATTGATACTTGGCCAGGTGTGGTAGCAGTAATAGTAATTGTTGCTGGGTCATTACATTGAGCAACTGTAGTACTACAACCGTTACCATTCAAACCTGCTGTATTAGTAATGGTACCAGTAGCTGTGCTTGAGATAGTAGCTAATGCATAGACGTATGCATATTGGTTGGCAGCAATAGTTACATTGCTAGTATTGAGTATTTGAGTGCCAGATGTAGCATCAAAGGTACATGGGCTGCTGCCTGTGGTAGGACGAGCGGCACTGCCACTTAATTGAGCTATTCCTGCATAAGCTAAACAGCTATTAGCTGAAGTGGCGAATGTGATACCAGTAGGAGCAGGATCACGGAAAGCAAAGGTTGCTCCACTACTTGATGTAGCCTCGAAACGGAATTCTACCGTACTTCCAGGGGCTACATTAGAAAGACCAGTTTCACTGAAGGCCCCAGTACAAGTATCAGCAGTTGTACCAGTACAAGCACGTACTTGCTTATGGAAGGTAGGGACTACAGGTGTGCTGCTTGGAGGGGTGATTGTTAATGTTGTGTTATCTGTTTGAGTGGTGAATCCAGTACCAATAAATTTGGCAACATTAGTAATGTTTGATTGTGGATCTGAGCTTAATAATGGGTTAGCTGGAACTAGTCCTCGGTAGTTGATAGTAATAACGAATGTGTCGTTGGCAGAGAAGGTAGGGAATGCTGTATTAAGACTGGTTCCATGCCATATTGCCAAGTCTGCTAAGTTTGTGGAATTAATATTAGTTAAGTTGTCGCAATTCTGAGCTGTAGTTGCAGGTCCACCATTACGTTGCATTGTAAATTGACAGTTGCTTGTTGAGTAATCCATTACTTGCGTTGTACTGATTGTCTTTGGGAAGTTATCAGTGATGATTAAAGAATCAACATTTGCTTTAGTTACACCTGTTAATGTTGTTACTATGCGATAATTGGTAGTGGTTTGGGCTGTTGGAGCATTCAATGTCTCGTTGTCTAGATTGCTGTTGGTATCTGGTGATTGAATTGTCTTTACTAAGTTTGCTGTTGGTTGTATCTCTACAATTACATTCGCGGTAGCAGTACAACGATTTTCAGCTGTACAACTAGTACTAGGAGCAAAGACACGAGCTGTATTTACGTGGGGACCAGCTAGGGCGTCAGTATTGACCCGTGCCAAAATATAGAAAGAAACTTTACTATCGGCTGCTAATGTTGTAGGCGGAGCTATCGTTATGCTGCTTGATCCAACAATTCCACAAGTAGATGACCCTGTACTTGGTCTATCATTTGGAATAGTAGTTAACCCACTAAAATAAATACATGTACTTGGTAAGAATGTTAAACCAATTGGAGCATCATCGTTGAGATTAACATTGATTCCAGTTGTACTGTTATTTTGTAAATCAATTTTGAATTCTACATATTGACCAGGCTGTCTAGTCGTAGAAGGTGAAAAGCTGCCTGTACAATCTTCAGGTAATGGACCAGTACATGAGCGTACATTCTTGCTTACGCCTACATCTGGGGCAGCAATAAATACATTTCTACTAAACTCAGATGAATTGCTTAGTGCAGCTAACATCGCCCGCAAGATAGGATCTGTTGTTGGTGGAGAAAAATTTCCTGCACGGCCAGCACATCCTGGTGAACTTGGTGCGTAAATATTAATTACTTGACATGAAAAGCGCGGAGGATTTAAGGGATCTATTCCAGGAAAGTCACTGATTGGTGAGGGTGGGGTGCCGCCAATACCAGGAGCTGGTTGATCTGCTCCATTGCTTGGACCGTTGTCAGCAGCAGCAGCCAATGATGTAAGTGGCAATTCAAGAGCTGAAGCTGTTGCCGTAATTAAACCTCCACTATAGCTATTACCATAATCACCGGGGTCACAAGACCAATCAGAATTAGTTGAAGTTTTGTTTACATATACACCACATAAAAATATAAACCCTTGACCATAAGTTTGTTTGGAGTTCTGAGCACTCAGTGTTGGACTGTCTGTATCACAATTAGTCGATGCATTGTCCCAAGTTATAGTTGGAGTGGTGCTTAAAAATTCTGCTGGACAATTTACAGCAAATACTTCCACCCAATATCTACCATTAGTGCTACCTGATAAGTTACCACGCATAGTACGAGCACTACTTGCTATACCTGTCAAATCAGATCCACTACCGTAGAGAACTGGAGTATTGATTGCATCGTTGGCACCGCGATCACTATCGTTACTATCATTAACAGTAATATCAGTGTCATTGGTGGTTCCAGATCCGGTATAAGGTGAAAGCACTGAGGCATACTTTTGCTCTGTAGTGTCTGTAGAAACCTTTAAGTCATAGCCAATACCACCTTCTGGACTACCTGTACAAAGTTGACCCACACAGAAGTTTGCAGCGTTATATCGACCATTACGTAATACAGCATTTTGGATAAGTGTATTTTGACAATTGTTAGTTTGTTGCTCTGTTACACCACTTAAATCAGGAATAGTTAATGGAGATTTACAAAGTTGATTAGCTGGTATTTCGCTGTCGGGAAGAAAATTCTTGATAGTGTTTATGAATACACCATCTGCTAAGTTATAGCTGATAATATTTTTGAATATCTCATTGTCAAATGTTGGGGCAAATATTGATGTTCCAGCAAATTGGCTCATAACACCTTGTATTTCAATACCATACCCGAAATTTGGTGTAAGCGGATGCCCGATAATATTGTTGTAAATTAAATTGTCTTTAGTAGCTACTAGTAAGATACCACTGCCACCACACGCTGCTGAATCGGCTTGGTTAATATCATATAAATCAACAAATGGTGAGCTGTTACAATAGGTGGTGATTACAGTAGGATCTAGCGCTGTAAATATGTTGGCAATACTGTTGCCTGCTATGTATGATTTTCTATCATCATCAAAATCACCAATATGTCCTTCAACTTTAATTCCATATCCAACGATTCCCCAATCTAGATCAGTGGCAAAAGAACCGTCAGAATTTTTGATAATGCCAATATTATTGTCACGTACTATATAAGAAGAGTTTTTGATATCAATAGCAGTATCTAGTCCCAATGGGCTGGGCAACTTTCCTAAAGAATTACCTATAGTATTAGATCTAATATTAGCTCGATCAATATTACAAACTTTTACTGCAAACAAACTCCAAGCTCCTTGGATATTGACGCCTGCATAACTACGGTCGATGCCCTTGTCTTTGTTCAAACCAATAATATTATTGGTGATCTCGTAATTACCATTAGCTTCGCCTAGACAGCTCGTTGAATTGAAATCATCAGCTGTTCCTACTTCAAAACCAGCAACGCTGTTATATACATTATTTCCTCTAATTATCACATCACTTACACTGCTTGGTTCTACAAAAATCTTGGCAGCTTGCCAAATTGCTCTGTTTGGTGTCAATGTAATACCATCGGTTGTACCAAAATAGTTATTTTCAATAATTAAAGAAGCGATATTTCCACTTTCAGGAGTTGGAGTAGTACCTACATCAGTAGTAATAGCAACAGCTCCCGGTCTCAATAGTCTAGTAAAAGCTATGTTTTTAATAGTGACATGTTGAGAAGGTTGACTGCTCCCAATGCGGAAAAAATGAGTTAAAGTATTATTCCCAGTGCTTCCATCAGCAAGAGAAATTTTTCCAGTACCCAGAGCACCATCTATAACGAGTGGGTATCCACTTGGACGATTAATAGTTGGCAAATTTACTGTGAGGCTGTTAGTTGGAACTGGGTCTCCACCAAATAATCCAGCTAAAGCTGACAATGACCATGCATTAGAAAAAATAATGGTAATTGTTCTATTGTCAGTATCACCATTCGCTTCTGATATAGCTTCGTCTAAGGTGCATTCTCCACTACTTGTCATTGGTGGAAAGGGTGTGCTTGCTGGCCATAAAGTACAATCATCGGTATCAATTGATGAGGCATTTCCACCTGCATCTACAATTATATACGGCCCTGCAGATGGTGGACTAGGAGGAGCCGCAGCTGTCACATCCCCACCTTCCTCTGACGCTTGGCTCGCCACGTCTCGATAGAGCTCCGGTGTCAGATTGATTACAAAGGCAAATACACTCATGATAGCGATCAGCTTCACGGCTGTTTTTTGCTTAAGAGCAAACAAACTAGAGAGACGAGAGAGGAATGACATACTGTTATGTTTATGTGTTTATTTTTTTGGGGGTTTTTTGGACCTTCCCCATAGTTTACCACATTTTTGTATGCAATACCAAGAGGTTGGGGGAATTGAGAGCGGAAAGTTGCCACAGTACAAAGCTTTCCTCTGATCTCAGTCTTGGACTTGACCCTGCCTGAGAGCTGAATTGTGAGGCAAGAAGCCTGATGCCCGAGGCCTGAAATTCTCCATTCAGATGACACAATTTCAATTCTGCATTCTGCACTCTGAATTCTGAATTTCTCTTTTCCCTTTTCATTCGTTGGCCTATACTCGACTCTGAACTTTCAAGAAATTATGCCCTTAACTTATTCGTTCTTACTTTCTGTCGCAGCTTTTGGCCTTGGTGGTATTTTTAGTTTGGTTTTTAGTCGATGGAGAGCAGTTGCCAGGGCAGCATCGTTATTTTGGGGAGTAGTGGGTAGTAGTTTGTTACTATATTTAAGTTGGCAGCTTTTTGATGTGGGGACTAGTTTAGACTTTCAGTTATTTCAGGGGATAACGACTATTACAACAGCTCTGCATATCGATATTTTTACGGCTTTCTTTTTGCTTTTGATAGGAATTGTGGGGGGGGGCTTTTTTAGTTTTTGGTCAATTGCCAATCGTGATGATACTCCTAGCGTTCAAGCTCTCGCACATGCAGGTTTTTTGGTTGTAAGTTTACTGGTAGCTAGTAGTAATGTGTTGTTTTTTTGTTTTTTGATGCAGCTTTTTGGGCTTGTTGGGTGGTTTTATCTTTTGATGGATAAAGAAACTGGTTTACAAAGAAAATTAATTACTAAGTACATTGCGCTCTTTGAAATCAGTGTTATGGCTTTGACAATTATGTGGTTGCTACTAGCGTCTTCTGCTCAAAATCTTTATTTTGGTGCATTGGTTCAGTCAGTTACTTACTTAGAAGACACAGTAACTTGGGTAGTTACATGCTTGTTATTGGTAGGCATGATTACATTAGCAATTACTGCTAAGCAGTTAGTTAGGGCTAGTAGTGCTTATATCGCAGGGATGTTTAGCGTATTAATGTTTATTTTGATTGGTTATCTCTTTTTGAGGGTAGAGCTATTTTTTGTACCTGCAGTATCACTGTGGTTGAATGTTGGTATGGTTATCTTTGGTGTAGGGATGCTATTGTTTTTTAGTCTCTATGCTTGGATTAAGAAAACGGTGATTACGTTTTGGTCATTAGCTTTATCAATGTTACTCAGTATAGGAGGATTGTTTTTTTGGGCCTTGCAGGGCAATATTGCGGCTATGGTTTCTATTTGGGGAGTGGCTCTTTATTGGGCCTTAATTGCGGGAGTCTTGAATGGTGCTTTGTACTTTTGGGTGAGAACTTATCGAGGCCTGAATCAATTGCGCTTAGTGGTCTTGGCTATTAGTTTATTTACTAGTCTATGGTTTGCTTTCCAAGGACTATGGCAATCAATTGTGCTTGTGAGTGATCCAGTGTGGAAGATTGTTATGTTGAGCACACTAGTACTTTCAATTGCTATAGGTGGTTTTTATGCGATGATTGCAGGAATAAGATCGCTTCCAGAGGGAGAGGAAATTTTACTTTGGCATCAAATTACTCATTGGCCATTGGTAGTCTGGACGCTAGCAATAACGGTTCTGATGGTGGGCTGTGGTATGGTTACTGAACTGCTTGCTCGATATACACTGACATTTTTAGGTTTAAGTGGGACATTAGTTCAGGGTACATGGACTTCATTTTCTGTGAGTATTGCAAATTCTAGATCAGAAGATTATTTCTGCTCTATTGATATGCAGAAAGGTGAGTTGCGCCCATTCTATACAATGAATAACGTAAATCTGTTAGAGAAGAATTCTAACACTGCACACAGAACTGCATCTA
>CAZXKW010000001.1:0-7201 GCA_964641565.1 uncultured Candidatus Peribacteria bacterium | reverse complement strand
GGATAACCAATACTATGTATGTGCCATTTGTAATCATATTGGTAGTGTTGTTCTGGCTTGTAGTGAGTTTACTTATGGGGGAAAAGACGAAAAAGTCTATTGCAGCTAATCTCTAATCATTTATGTCACTCTCTGTAGTTCTCATTTTGGTTTTACAAATAGTGTTTATCTGGTTGCTTTCACCACTATTGATGGGAGTAGTGGGGGCTATAGTTGAACGAGATCCCAAGATGTTCATGAAACCGTATGCAGATCTAGGGGGACGGGGGCGTAAGCCAAGCCAGCTAGCATTGATTGCATGGGCGGCTTTAATGGTTTTGGTCCTTTTAGTTCCTAGTATTAGTTTGCGAGCTCCGTTAGATTGGATGGCTGATACAAGTTTTATGTGGGTGATGCTCCTCGGTAGTCAGATTCTTTTGGTCAACAAACCTTTTAAGGTCTTGGTAGTCTTGGGTAACATTGCTTGGTTATTCATGCTTTTGAGTGCTGTGTTCCTTGGCGGTGCTTTTCATAATACCGTTTTACTCAGCAATGGAATTTTCTTTTCATCCGTAGAACTTATTATTGGACTGGTTTTGGCTGTGCTTACTTTAATATTGTGGAGTCGATTTGTTGTTTCACCTGCTAGCAAATATGACTTTAATGCCTGGATAGGTAGTACTAGCATATGGTTATTAGTACTGTGGATGAGTGCTCTATTCTTTCCTGCGCTGTTGGCTTGGAATTGGAGCGGGGGGGCTATACTATTAGCTGTTGGATTTTTACTGCTCAAATTTTTCATTGCTGTGGTAATTTTAGTGTTAGCGTCATTGGTTCATCGTTTGTTATCATTAAGAACTGTTCTCGTTTTGCAGGTGATAGGTGCGCTCATTAGTGCAGGCTTATTTGCTTATCTTGTCTTAGCCTAACTTTTCTATGTCTCTTTATCTTTTGCTGCTGCCGTTATTGTTTGTTCTCGTGTCTTTAGTTGCTCGTTGGCGACAAATGTCTCTTTTGTGGGTGGCTTTACCTGTATTTGCATTTCAATCTGTATTGCTCTGGTTCATGCCGGTAGGTGAATTTCTGCTTTGGGCACAATCTTTACAATTGATAGGGTTAGTTACTTTTGCGGGAGGCTTGTTGCTCAACCGTATTGATGCAAAAAAGCGCTTAATGGAACAAGGATATTTTGCGCTTTTTAGTTTCTTCTCACTCGCTGTTTTACTAATGCCGGGATTATGGCAGCAAGCAGCAATGGCTATTATTTCGTTGTTGGTGTTAGTTGTTTGGTTCTCTGGTCAACAAGAAGCTAGAGTTCATTTGGGCTTAGCAGTAATCAATTGGTTCTTTACTGTGGTTGCCATGGCTCTTTCTTTGCATCTTTTCACGGAAGTAAGTGCCAATATTATTGGTGTTGTTTTGATGGCTATTGCTTTGTTGGGATTAACGGTTATTTATTATTACCGATACTGGCTTACGCTTTGGTTTTTTTGTCTTCATTTAGGTTTGGCTCTGCTTTTGTTGTGGTCGCCAATTGGATCTTCAGGATTGGCAGTATTGTTGCATTTGAGTATTTTCTTTGTAGCTCTCATGTTTGTCTCGATTATTCAGTATCTGTTTCAAGAAAGTCAGGATGAATTACTCGAGTATGAAAATGGCACGATTATCACGTTAGGATTTTGGAGGGCATTAACATCTATCAATGGTTACATTAGTCGCTTACGTAAAGGTGTAGGTTCAGATACTGATCATGCTACTATCGCTCAATCAAGATTTTCATGGTCACATGCATTTTTGCTATTCGCGATAATGCTTCTCTGGAGTATGCCTCCAACTGGACTATTTCTAACGACTTTTTTGTTGTTTTCACAAATAGTGGCTGTTTTTGCCTCTAGCTATTTACTCTTGACGCTCATCCTGGTGGTATTTGTCGTGTTTACTATTCTCGGAACGCTTCGGTTGGCCAATCTATGGCATCAATGTATTCCTGTGGGTTTAACTAAAAGAAGCAAAGCCTTGGTTTCCCTCTACGCTTTGCTTCTTCTAGTTGTATTGATTGGCACTACTCTTTGGCTACCCGATCAATTTATGAATGGGTTGGCGCTCATTGCTGAGCGTATTAATTAGTCAATGAGATTGGCAATGATATAGGCTGTATCAGCACGAGTAAGTGCCATGTTTGGTTGTGCTTTGTTGTTGGAAGCACTCAGTAGATCCTTGCTAAGAAGATAAGCGATATAAGGAGTTAGATCACTCTTGCTGTCTAGATCATTGAAGCCAGTCTTTTTGATTTCAGAAGTGATATTGAAACCTTTCAAAATCATTTTGCTACCTTCAGCTCTAGTTACAGATTGATTTGGTTTAAAGAGTTTGTTTCCGTAGCCTTTTACTAAACCACTATTGTAAGCATTAATAATGTAACTGAATAGTGCATGTTTAGTGGTCACATCAGTAAAAGGAGATGTTTTAACGGTAGCTAATGGTTTATCTAATGCTTTATAGATCATTTTGAGCAATTCAGCTCTAGTGACCGAAGCGTTTGGACGGAAGGTGCCATCTTCGTAGCCATTGATTATGCCGGCAGCAGCTAACTTTTCGATTGCTTCATATGCTTTACTACTAGTGCTAACATCAGCAAATGTTGCTGTTTTTGGTGTGCTTGAAGGGCTTATTGATGGCGATGGTGTTGTTGATGCTGTAGATGATGCTAATGGAGCGATTGAAGGCGAGGGTGATGGTGATACCATCACTGTCGCACTTGCACTCGGTGTAGGTACTACTGATGGTGCTATTGTTGTTGGTGTTGGACTGGGTGAAATGCTAGCACTGGCCGAAGGAGTGGCTGTTGGTGTAGTTCGAATAATGGTGTCATTGATAATTTTGGTACTATCTGTTGTTTGTTCGATAGTCGCTGCACCTACTTTGATACGAGCATCGTTGAGCTCGGATGGTGGGAAATAGTTGTTATATTCATCTGGTTTGGTTTCGATGACTGGTGGTACTGGTTTAGTAATATCTGGAACAATTGGTGCGACAATTTCCTTAGTGGCATTGGTAATCTCACGGGCACCGTAATACGTTTTTTGCCAGTAAGTACTATTTTTGATGTCTTCCTCTTGCACCTTGCCAGTATAACTATTGGCATGGGTCATTTTGATATCATTGCCGCTAATATTGGTAATAATACCTACATGCGAGATCGAATCTCCACCAGATGTTTTGAAAAATACTAAGTCTCCGACACCGAGGTTGGCAAAGGCAATATTTTGACCAACACTATACTGATCTCTTGAGGTTCGAGGTAGGGTAATCCCTAATGCTTCTTTCATCACTGCTCCGGTAAAGCCTGAACAATCGTAACTACTGGGACCTTGGCCACCTAACTGGTAACCAATGCCTAAACGAGCTTTTGCAGAAGTAACAATGGCATTCTTTTGATTGAGTGAAAGAATGCTTGCCTTAAACAAGTTCTGGATATTGCTACTGCCAAAGATAATAGCAATTACTAGACCCAATCCAATGATGGTAATATCAACTTTCTTGTTTCCTTTTTGGCCTACTGTTCTTTTGGTTAAGCTCCTTCTAGCGACTAATGTTCGTGGGTGGGCTGGTTTAGCCTGTTTTTTGTTGCCAAGGCTGGCGATCCAATTCCAGAATAAATTGGGTTTAGTTTTGGCTTTTGTCGGGTGAAGAACCCTTTTCTTTTTTGGTGTTGGCATGTTTGTTTTTTGAGACTTCAGCTGATTATACCATATCTTTTGGTCTGGAGGTAAGTATGAATTCAGAATTCAGAGTTCAGAATGCAGAATTCCAATTGCGGATTTTAGGCATTGGGATGAATTAATTAGTAAGCTTAAGAGACGACACCCAAGTTATAGGCACTCTCAACTCTCAACTTTCCACTCTCAACTTTTTCCTGATCTTTATTGTAATCAAAGTTAGACTAATCAATAGAGTGACCAGGAGTGTTAATTGTAATGGTTGGCCTACTGCTGTTAGTTCGTAATCTATAGACCAGGGAATGTTGGGGTAGTCGATGCGTTGGTCATTTTCAATACCGCTGGCTACTGCTTTTTCAAACTTTAGATCTGCTAGTGAGATACTTGGGGATGTTTTTTGAAAGTGCAGGGTTACGAAAGAACCGGTTTTTGCTTTGCTAGTTTTTCCTAAGCTGGCAATTCCGATAATGATAGTTTGAAGATCACTTTTCTTCGGCGATATGAGGTAGGTGATTTGATCGTTATCAGCTTCTAAGAATTGGCCAGGTGTGTAGGACTGATAGGTTAAACCTTTGGGAAGGTGAAGTGTTGCACTGATACCGATGAGTGCTTTGCTGATCGAGGTGCCTTCAATGCTCAGACTTAGTTTTGTAGGAGAATTTTCTACTACACGTAGGTTGATGCCTTCTCTCTCAGCAAGGCTGATAGGAGTATGAACAAGCATAAGGGCAAGGAAAATGAAACATGTAATAAGTGATGTTTTCATAAATGAGTAAAAGAGGACTAGGGAACATTGTGAATGCCCCCTAGCTTTTGGTTACTGATATGTTTTCGCCCAATCGACAGCTAAATCTAACAAATCTTCACCGCTAATACTGCCATCGAAATTGGTATCAGCTTTGGCATTAAACTGATTGTCGGTGGTTTCTAATGTCCATAGTCTAGCTATTTGCTCTAAATCACCCCCATCTACCCGATCACTGCGTGTATTATCTGATTTTAGGCCGCGAAGCTCTATACCACTTACTTGCTGGTTGTTGCCGCCATCATTACTGCTGACTCGGTAGTGGTAGGTATGGTGGGGAACAATGTTTCCACCTAACAGAACTTCGTCTCGATCAAGGAAACTAGTGGTTGAAGTTGTACTTAGTAATTGCCAACTTCCTTGACTGTCTTGGCGTTGGATTTGAAATGGTCCACCACTGCTACTGTCCCAATTGAGTTGGATGCTATAGCGTTCAGGACCCTGACTAGCTCGCAGATTACTAAAGTTGATACTACTTGAGTTAGCGATACTGAATGTTGTGATAGGCCAAGTAATATTGTTTAAGTGACTACTAGGGGTACTGAGAAAACTGGTTGGTTTTAGGGTGACAGTAGTGCTTCCTTGTGCTGTTCCATTGGTGTGAAATAGCAATGTAAATAAGGACCCATTGCCACTTTTTCCTGTCAACGGACTTTCAGTACGAGCAGCGCCGATGACAATAGTTCCCGGTTGGTTATTTTGTAAACCGCTTTGGAAGCTTGTGGTCCCATTACCTTTGAGGAAGTCACCCTCATTTGCTGATATGAAGGTGAGTTGATCATGGTCGTAACCAATGTCTAGACCATAGTTACTAATATTGGTGGCATTTTGAATAGCAAAACTTATCGTAATATCTTGATCATTATGAACCGTGTTTGGATTGACGGAACTGAGTAAGGTTAAAGTTGTTGGCGTGCTTGTACTGGTTGGTTGAATAGTGTTTCCACTATTTTGGGGAGATCCTACTATTGTGCCACCAGCACTACTGGTGGCTGAGGCAATTGTTCCTGCTGTTCGCCAATTACTTGCTTGGTCACCGTCACTATTAAGGGTGATACGCTCCATACTGGCATGGGTAGTGTTGGAGCCTGCAAACCAAGCTCCACTGGCACCATTAACTGTATCAATGATGTTTTGATTGGCATCCTTTAATACCAAACTATCACCGGCATTGCTAAGTGATGTGCTTTTGACTAAGTCAGCTGTAATGCTCGTAGCAATTTCACGACTTTCAATTAAGTAATAACTATGACTAGCAATTGTTCCTTGTAGTGGATAGGTTTGCGCACCATTGTCGTCATCGATAGTCCAATTGGTTAGGTTGATGGGAGTGTCGGTGTTGTTGTAGAGCTCTAACCATTCGTCACTAGCCCTATCACCAGAGCCAGCCCAAGCAATTTCACTAATAACCACATCACGTAGTTGTGCTGCCTGTGTCAGCGGTATTGAACTGAAAAGTGACTGTCCGTAGCTAAAAGTAGCTAGCAAAAGAAATATGGTACTCACTTTTTTGGTCATAAAGTACATGTTAAAAATTCTCCTTTGCGCAAAAGAGTAAGTCGATAATAACGATTCAATTATGAAAAAAATCTTCTCCACCTTGAATTGATTCTTCGCATGTAATGATTGCTCACCTTTTCCTTAAGCGGTGTTATCTCTATAGTGAGTTCAATTGCTTTTGGGAAAACTATGTCTATGTACTTTTATCATGTGTTGCTGCCAGTAGATTTTTGTCTCAAGGTGGGAGCTCTTACCTATACTGCTAGTATAGAGATTGCACCTGGTACTTTGGTAAAGTTACCTTTTCGTAATAAGGCAAGTTTTGGCATTGTGGTAGAAAAAACATTACCGCCTACACAAGTTGATTATAAGATTCTCGCTATTGAAGGTGCTTATGACCAATTACTGTCTGCACAACAGATTGTGGTAGCGCAGTGGATGGCTCTTTACTATGGAGCTCCATTGCTTAAGACATTTTTAGCTTTTTTGCCACGAGATCAATGGAAAATTAGTCGCATATCACAACGTCAGTTGAAGCATTTGCCTCAGGTGGAGGCAAGTACAGAAAATCATGTTCTAACAGCTGATCAACAAGGCATTGTGGATCAAATTGCAAAGAGTGATCCGACCACATGGTTGCTTCATGGGGTAACAGGCTCAGGCAAAACTGAGATTTATTTACAGGTAGCAAAAGCTGTTTTAGCTCAAGGTAAGCAAGTAATGATTCTAGTGCCGGAAATTGCTTTGACTCCTCAAACTTGTGCTCGTTTTGAGGCTAGATTCCCCAATCAAGTGGCCATTCTCCATTCAGGAGTGACAACTGCGGGTAGGAGAAAACTTTTTCAAGAGATACGATCTGGCATTAAAAATGTGGTTTTGGGTGCTCGTAGTGCTTTGTTTGCGCCTGCATTTAAGCTGGGATTAATCATTGTTGATGAGGAGCATGAAGCTAGTTATCACCAAGAGCAATCGCCTCGCTATCACGCTGTGGCTGTTGCACGAGAATTAAGGCAAAAAACGGATAGTATATTGATTCTTGGGAGCGCTACTCCGCGATTAACGACGGTGGTTGATCGAGAGCAAAGAATAGTGCGGCTTCCCGAGCGGGTGAATGGTCAGATGCCGCATATTGAACTTATTGATATGCGTAATGAATTAAAAGCTCGTAATTTTTCGCCAATCTCCCAACGATTACAAG